>JAZRLU010000269.1:0-4353 GCA_045647045.1 Eubacteriales bacterium | reverse complement strand
ATTGAACGTACAGTTGTTGAAGTTGAGCCAGGTGTTACCTATAGCTGTGGGAGAGGAGGAGTTGGTGTTCCAAGCGGTGATAAGGCTTGTTGCCGTGCCGCCCTTTGCCCAGCCGAAGGTTACGTTGTTGAAGGTGTAAGTGAAATACTTTTCCTCAACACTGTCATAGCTTCCCGTCCATACGGCGATCTCCATTATGGACTTGCCGGCAACGTTCATGCTACCGTTCATAACTACGATCTCGGTGGGGAATATGGGTGCATCACCCGATCCGCCCCAAGGCTTGATCGTGCAGGGGAAGGTAAATCTTGAGCCTGCATTGGTAAGAGTATAGCCGCCAAGGTCAATAGTTACAGTGCCCTGGAACTGTGCGAGGTTATCGAATCTTTCATCGGTTGTGAAGGTGTAGTCACGGCGCATAAGGATAACTGCCGCTCTCGGAGATGATCCGTAGCTGTTACCTGCCCATACGTTGCCCGCCATGTAATCCTTTGCGATACCTATTGCGGAATCGCCCTTGTTAGGACCGTAGAAGTATGCAGACATACCGAGAAGGTTGCCCTTTTCATCGAATACTGCGAAGGGATAATCCTTTTCGCTGTAGCCGAAGGGGATGTAGCCGTACTTAGTCTCAACGCTCTCACCGATAAGGTAGGTAGCGCGAAGATCGTTCTTCTCAAACAGACCGAAGGAAACGGGGTTACCGCTTACGGTGCTGAAGGACATTGCGGGAAGAGCCGCGGATGCGCTCATCTCGATATACATATAGTTATCTGCGGCATCCATACCAAGCTTAAGAGAATCCTTGGAGTCAAGCTTGTAGAACTGATTTGCAGTAAAGCTGTTTGCTACGAGCTTACCGCCGTTGATAACGATATTAACGTCAACGCTGCCGCCGTTGTTGTTGCCGGGATCGGAAACGTTGAAGATGCAAGCGTTGGTTGCGGCATTGGTAAGATCGAAGGTACAGCCGTTGAAGGTCATATTTACCTTTGTGCCTGCACCCTTACCGGTATCCCAAACAACCGCGAACGAGCCGCCCGTAGAGCCCTTTGCATAGCCGATCGTTACGTCGTTGAAGGTGAAGTTAACGGTCTTCTGTGTAGTAACACCGGTATTGTGGTCAAGACCGATGATGTTCTTGGAGGTACCAACGAGGATAGTTCCGTTTTCTACTATAATGTTGCTTACGTAGTTGTTGCCGCCGAAAAGATCGAATACGTATCTGTCATTGGATCTTGTAAGCGTATTGCCGCCAAGGTCAAGTATAAGAGTGCCGCCTATGTTGGTTACGTTGGGGCTGCCGCCGTCTGCGCTTGTGCCTGTATCGCAGTCACGAAGCATAACGATCTTAACAACCTTATCCTTGTTTGCATCACCCGAAATAAGACCTACTGCAGCGTGGAACGCCTTAAGGTAGCTGGGATAGGATGCGTGATAGGTAGCAGTATTTCCGTTCATAATGAAGATAACGAAGGGACTTTCAAGAACGGTAAGATACTTTGCAGGATCGGACTCTATAAGGTCCTTAGAGAATCCGTAGTTGCGCAGGTAGTAGGTGGAGATAACGCCCTCCTCTACGAACTTGTAGAAGTACATTTCACCTGCGGCGGTGGGGAAGGATTTTGTGGTGGGAACGTCGGAGGTAGGATAAGTAAGAGTTATGTACTCACCGTCAAGCTTTGCAAAGTTAAGCTTATCGTTAGCACCGAGATTGCTAAATTTGATATTAGCCATCGCAGCTGCATTGGAAACGATCTTACCGCCGTAAATATTGATGTTCGAGCTGATCGTATCCGTAGACTTTGCCATGTTGAACAGGGTAATAGTCTTACCTACGTTAGTATCAAGATTGAAGGTACAGTTTACGAAATCAACGTTGAAGTTAGCTCCTACGCCGGTACCGTTGTTTGCCGACATTATAGAAGATGAGCTAACGTCCTTTGAATTAATCGTGATCACAACATCCTCGAAGCGGAAGTTGAAGCTTCCAACGGAGGTTGCCGACGAGCTGTGATCGGGCACGATCAAGGCTGATGAGCCCATAACGATCTCACCGTTTGCAACGGTAATGCCGGTATCGTGAACAACGCCGCCGGTTGCCTTCTTGGTTGCAGCAAACAAAGGCTTATTAGCAAGTGTAAGGGTATGACCACCAAGGTCCAGAACGAGAGTTCCGCCGATCTGGCTGAGGTTATTGTACGACTCGGTTACACCTGTCTCGTTAAGTGTATAGTCACGGCGAAGAAGAACGTACACGGTCTTGTCTGCGTTAGAAGCACCGTTTGCTGCGTTTTTAGCATACTGGAGAGCATCCTTAGCATCTGCATTTGCATCGCTGTCTGCAGTATTCATAAAGTGAGTATAGCCGCCAAGGAACTTGCCGTTGTTATCGAATACAACGAACGGATACTTCTGAGCATCGGAATACTCTGTGCCGATAACGCCGTAATCGGTGGAGTTCTTGTTAACCTTAAGCTCGTAGCTTGCGGTAGTGCCGTTATCGCTTACAAGCTCAAAGTATCTGTACTCGCCGTCGGGAGTGCGGAAGTTACCCGAGAAGGGCGCCTTGCCCGAGGGAGTGGTGAGAGTTGTGAAGTTACCGTCAGAGCCACGGCCGAAGTATACGGTATCGTTAGCATCTGTCTTGGTAAGGGTGGTATTTGCGGGATTGTTTGCCTTTATCGTACCGCCGTTTATTACAAGGTTAACAGCGTTAACAAGGTTAGCATCGGTAAATACCATTGCGCTTACCGTGCCGGTAGGATAGTTGGTGGAGAAGTCGAAGGTACAATCGTTGAACGTGATGTTCGTTGTAGTACCGTATGCGGTTGCGGGAGCGCTGTTGGCCCAGATAGTCCAGATCTGGAAGCCGGTTGCGCCGGGTGCTGCACCTATGGTAACGTTCTCAAAGGTGAGGTTGAAGGTCTTGTGTGCAATCTGCTTTGTGGTAACCCAGGACTGGGTAGCACCGATAGTGCTCTTAAGGGTACGCACGTCACCGTTCTTTACTACGATGTTGGTGTCCATATAAAGGCTTGCATCGGTAGTATTAGGAGAAAGGTCAAGGAACAGCTTATCTCTTGTAAGGGTATGACCGCCAAGGTCGATAACAAGAGTACCGCCAATGCCGGTAAGAGACGAGCAAGCCGCATCGATAGTAACGTCTCTTCTTACAAGAAGATATGCGGTCTTGTTGGAGTTAGCGCTTCCCTTTACAAGTGCTGCTGCGGCAGAGCTCGTAGTTGCCCAGCCGGAGTAAGCGCCCTTGAAGTTACCGTCAAGGAAGAGCACGTAGGGATATGCATTTGCATCTGCATAATTCTCGTCTATAACACCGTACTTGGTAGAGTATTCGCTCTTGTAAAGCTCCCAAGTGGTAACGTTGGTCTCGCTGTTGGGAATTGCGGTCTCAAATGCCGCAAATCCGTCATCTCTGAGGAAGGAGCCGACGTTGGGAGTCTTTGCCGCGGGGTAAAGGAGCTTTGTATAGCCATTGCCGCCGTTGAAGAACTCTACGATCTGTGCGTTTTCAGCAAGTACAACGTATCTTGCGCAGTTAAGCTTGAATGCGCCGCCGGTTACCTTGTAGGAAAGGTTGATAACGTCGTCTGCAGGTGCGGTAAGCACAGAAAGGCTATCGTAAGGACGGTTGTAGCTATCAATATCGATCGTGCAATCGGTAAGGTTTATATTAACGTTGGTCTTAACGTCACAGGTGTTTGCGCTGAGAAGCTCTGTGGTGGTGGCAAGATCAACAAGTCCGAGGTATACGCCGCTAAGCGTTACGTCAAAGGATTTGCCTACGCCCTTTGCCGTGGAGGACTCATAGGAAAGAAGAGGTGTGCGATCAAGAAGAACTGCACCGTTGGAAATAGAAACGTAGGTCTTGCTGTCCGTCTTTCCGGTGTTCTTCAGCCAAAGAAGAGAGTTCTTTGTGTTAGCGCAGGTTACGGTATATCCGCCAAGGTCGATCTTTACGGAGGTGAATGCCTCAAAGTCGGAGTAAAGATCATTGTCGGTAAGCGTATAATCGCGCTGAAGCTTAACGGTGTAACCGTTCTTATAAGCTGCGAATGCTGCCTTCCAGGTTGCATACTCGCCTACCTTGGTAGTGCCGTTGTATACAACGAAGGGCGTGGAGGATGCAGGAGCAAGATAAGCGCCCGTGCCGTCGTTCTTCTCTGCTACGGTTGCAGCTACCACGTTCATATCGGTAACGTGCTCGGTAACAACGAGATCGTTGAAGTAAATGGGAGCCTTAGTATCTCCGTCGGGAGAGATGTATACTGCAAGAGACTGAACGTTGCCCAGCGCGGGCTTACCGAAGTCGGATCGTAGCCATGTCGTTCT
>JAZRLU010000268.1:0-3283 GCA_045647045.1 Eubacteriales bacterium | reverse complement strand
TGCAGCACTTCTTTTCCCCTTCCAATCGCACTCCTACGACAGACCGGAGGGCACGGAATACTTCAGATTCAATTTTGCATCATCACTCCTGCAATCCTTCTTTTCTTCAAACCAAAACAACGTTGGCGAGCATGCTGTTTTTCCCGTAAATCTTGCGGAATACGAGCACTTTTTCAATACTGTACGCCAAAAAAGCATAAGTTATTACAAGGTTAAGGGCTTTTCATACAATATCATCGACGACTACACAAAAAGTGTTACGCTTACAAAAATGCACGTTGATGATAACGTTCTTGCTAAAGTCATTGCTTACGTTGATAGCAAAAAAAGCGAGCGCATCACGCTTTCGGACGTTGCCGCGGCTCTCGGATATAACGAAAAATATCTCTCCCGTGCTATAAACGAGGCAGCGGGATTTGGGTTCTCTACCCTGCTTTCAACCATGCGGCTTGAGGCGGCAAAATACCTGCTTATCAACTCCCAGCGCACGGTAATGGCAATAGCTATAGACTGCGGATTTGGCAGCGAGAGGAACTTTTACAGAATATTCAAGGAGCTTACGGGCATCACACCAAGCAAATACCGAGCCTCCGCACCTAAAAAATCCGCTGTAAACGATGCGGTTTTATAAGGATAGGTGTATTGACAATTGCACCCAAGGAGTGCTATAATAAACGTAATAAATATGATAAGGTATCGGAAAAGACGATGAATAACAAAATCAAGGCTAAAAAGTCGATCGGAAAGGTCAATCCCCTTCTCTACGCTACCGTATATGCAGCCCTGAAGAACAAATATACCAAAAAATACGGTATTACATATGATAACGAGATCGTAAAGAATATAAAAGGACCCGCTATCATTGTTGCAACACACACCAGCGATATAGATCATATCATTTCCGCACTTACCCTATACCCCATACGTCCTACGTACGTTGTAAGCGAGCATTTTATGCATAATCCGTCCACGGCAAGGCTTTTGAAGATGATGCACGTTATCACAAAAAAGATGTTTACGCCGGACGTTTCCACGATACTTAACATTATGCGCGCCAAGAACGAAAATGCCGTTATAGTTATATTCCCCGAGGGCAGGCTTTCGTGCTACGGACACACCCTGCCTATTGCCGACGGAACTGCGGAGCTTATCAAAAAGCTTGGTGTTGATCTTTACGTTTGGAAGGCAGAGGGCGCATATCTTACCTTCCCCAAATGGCGCGAAAAGGGTGAGGACAGATGCGGTCGTATAAAATCCTCCGTAAAGCTTCTTTTATCGGCTGACGAGGTGCGTGAGCACACTCTTTCCGAGATACGTGAAATTACCGCGGAAGCTATATGCAACGATGACGAGCTTGCTATGCAGGGCGTTGAATACCGCTGTGCCAACATTGCTCGCGGTGCAGAGAAAATACTTTTCAAGTGCCCCTGCTGCAATAATGAATACACGATCACTACCGAGGGCGATCACATACGCTGCAGCTGCGGTCTTGATGCACAGCTTGATAATTATTACAAACTACATAATGCACCGTTTACCCGCTTAAACGAGTGGTTTGAATGGCAGCAAAGCTCTATTGACGTTGAAACCGAGTCACTTTCCTCAAAGGTAAGGCTTGGATGCTGCAAGGATGACGGATTTATGGATGCCTTTGCAGGCGAGGGGCAGGTTTATCTTGATAAGGATATCTTCAAGCTTTCGGGCACTCTTCACGGAGAAAAGATCGAGTTTTCCGTAAGGTCCGAGCAAATCGGCGCCTTTCCCATAACCCCCGGTGAGCATATTGATATATATCATAACGGCAACCTTATTTACATATATCCGCAGCCTGACGGACGGGCTTCGGTAAAATGGGTATGCTACCTTGACCGTTTGAACGAGGTACGCAATACCGCCGCTGCCGCTAAATAAAATTATATAAAAAAGTGGTTAAGCCTATGCTTCACAAGGAAGCGGCTCAACCACTTTTTATTATTTAGCGTGCCTTTTGATCGATGTTGATCTTTTTTATAAGTAACGCAGCCGTTACGCCTACCACTATACCTGCAACGGTACCCGAAAGGATAAGGAACGGCAGGTAATATACGACAACGTTTGTTTCAAGCATTATCGATGCAACGATTATCTGACCTACGTTATGCATTATACCGCCCGCCACGCTTACGGTGATCTCTTTTAGCGGCGTAAGATATTTAAGCAGCAGCATTACCGCAAAGCTTAATACCGCGCCCGCTATACTGTAAAGCAGGCTTACAAAGCTGCCGAAGAGAACAGATACGATTATCACCCTTATAAGTGATACCGTAATTGCCTCCTTGATGCCGAATTTATAGAGCATAAATATAACCGCTATATTAGCAAGTCCTACCTTTACACCCGGAATTGCAACAAATGCGGGTATCCTGCTTTCAATAAACGAAAGTATAAGCGCAAATGAGATTACAAGCGCTATCTGGGCTAATCTTCTTGTATTATTTCTCATACGCCACCTACGATACGAAATCGACGGAATTGTCAGACTCGCCAACAACAGTTACCGTCAGGTAATTAGGCAAGCAAACTATCGTCTGCCCTACGTACTTTATCTTACCCGTGTTTTCACACGTATGGTCGGGGCATTCGGAATAGCTCATATATGCCGCACCGTTTTCCACGGTAAGCTTATTAGTTCCGTCACCGAGAGTGTACACAGCGTCTTTGGCAAGTGGATATTTACCTACCACCGATCCGTTAAGCGTGATCTCAACGTATGCGCCCTCTTGCCTTGCAAGAGTGGTTATAAGCAAAAACGCGATCGATGCAATGAGAATAGCGGAGATCACAATGATATCTAAACGGTGCTTTTTTATAAAGCTTTCCTTTACTTCGGGGGCGTTATCTATAGCACCTGTCTCTGTATCGGAAATGTTTTTTACAGAATTATCTTCCATACCTGCCGACATATCAATGCTCTCCTTTCTTCTTTAATTCATCACACGGGACACCTAAGCATCCCGTGTGTTTTTAGCCTTTTATTGATAATTTGTTATCAGAAATGAGCACCGCAAATGAAGTTACCCTCATGGATGCAATGCACGGGGCAAACCGCAACGCACTCTGCACATCCGGTGCAAAGCGAATAATCTATAGTTGCAAGATTATTTACAACGGTTATAGCGCCGCTCGGGCACGCCTTTTGGCACTTCATACAACCGATACATCCGTTAGTACAATACTTACGTGTAAGAGCACCCTTATCGTGATTTGAGCACTCTACAACAACGCGAGAGGTATCGTTTATAAG
>JAZRLU010000267.1:0-4187 GCA_045647045.1 Eubacteriales bacterium | reverse complement strand
CCTGTGCTGCAAGGAAGGTGTATGCCATACCGCCACCGATGATAAGAGTATCAACCTTGGTAAGAAGGTTATCGATAACGTTAAGCTTATCAGCAACCTTTGCACCGCCAAGGATAGCAACGAAGGGACGCTCGGGATTCTCAAGAGCCTTACCCATAACGGAGATCTCTTTCTGAATAAGGTAACCGCATACTGCAGGAATGTAATCAGCAACACCTGCGGTGGAAGCATGCGCTCTGTGAGCTGCACCGAATGCATCGTTTACAAAGATATCAGCATAGGAAGCAAGCTCCTTTGCAAGGGTAGGATCATTCTTGGTCTCTCTTGCATCAAATCTGGTGTTCTCAATAAGAACTGCACGGCCGGGAACAAGAGCAGCGATCTTTGCCTTTGCATCCTCGCCTACTATATCCTCAGCGAAGGTAACTACCTCGCCGCCAAGAAGCTCGTTAAGTCTTACTGCAACGGGCTTAAGAGTAAGCTTCTTCTTATCGGAGCTAACTGCCTTTGCAAGGTAATCAGCGGTAGCCTGTGCTCTCTCGCACTCGGGAAGAGACTCTACTGCCTTCTTCTCCTTCTTGGTAAGACCGAAGCCCTCGGTAAAGATGCTGTGAGGCTTACCCATGTGAGAGCAAAGGATAACCTTTGCGCCGTTATCAAGAAGATACTTGATGGTGGGGAGCGCACCTACTATTCTCTTATCGGAGGTGATAACGCCATCCTTCATAGGAACGTTGAAGTCGCAACGAACAAGCACGGTTTTGCCTGCTACAGCTACGTCTTCGATGGTTTTCTTGTTGTAAGCTGCCATTTTGTTTTTCTCCTTTAGGAAATTATTTTATTACATACATATTTATAATAGCATAAGTTGATAATTAAGTCAAGATATATTGTTAAAAATATATCACTATTTTGGCCGAGATTTTTTTAAAAAATACTGAAACCCGAGTGCGCGGTTTGCCGTTATTATAAGTGAGGAGGCAAAAAGCCACCCTATGCTTTGAAATATTATAACGGAGGTTTAATTTTTATGAAGGCATTTTTGAGAATATGCGCGCTTTTACTTTGCGCAGTGATAGGACTTGGTACGGTATCCTGCTCTTTTGTAAGTACGGATGACATATACGCACCCGGCGGATCGAACGCAGATATCTCACCCGATTACTATCCGCCGTCTGACGGTGATGCAGCGCTTGATGACAGCGGCAGCGGAAGCACCGATTTTGGCAGCGGCGAACCGTCTCCTTCTCCTGATGATACGATAGACGGAACCGGCGACGATATGGCAATGCCCGAAGGCTCGCTCGAAGGATCTGCGGATATCTCCGACGGAGGCTCTGAGGGTGGCTCCGACGGTGGCGGATCCGATAAAAACGGTCCGATACAGAAGCCTGCAGGTCTTATTACCGCAGGCGCGTGGAACGACAACGACAATTACGCGCTTTGGAATGAGCTGTTTATCCAGGGAGAAAATGAAGGAAAATTCAATTTTTATCTTAATGACGACCGTCACTTCAACTCCTTTAACCGTATAGAGGTTGACGTTAAGACAAATGACGGCACACCCGTGAAGGGTGCATACGTTGAGGCGTGGGACGGTAACGGAAAATGCCTTTACAAGGCGGTAAGCGATACAAACGGCAAGGCGTATTTGTTTGGCTGCAAGAATGCGGCATACGTTAGCGCAAGCAGTGGTGCTTTTGCCGCTTCGACAGAAGTAACAGACGAAAATAAAGATTCCCTTACCGTAACGCTTGACGGCGCTGATACGGTGCACAACGTTATAGATCTTATGTTCGTTATCGACGTAACGGGATCTATGGGAGACGAGCTTAATTATATGAAAAACGAACTGCAGGACGTTATAAACAGGGTAGCAAAAAGCAACACGGGTGCTACTGTAAACCTTGCTTTGCTCTTTTACCGCGACACTACCGACCGTGAGATGATCGCGTATTACGATTTCCTTGACTGTACGAAGAATGAAAATCTCGCCTCCCAGCTTTACGCCCTTTCGTTACAGTATGCAGGCGGAGGCGGAGATTATCCCGAGGCGGTAGACGACGCGCTTATGCTTGCTATGACAAAGCAATGGAGCACAGGTGCTACCACAAAGCTTATATTCCATCTTCTTGACGCTCCACACCACGACCAAGAAGAAAATCGCGAGAAATACTACAATGCCGTAATGCTTGCCGCAGAGCTGGGTATACGCATTTGCCCGATAATCTGCAGCGGTACAAATACCTTTACGGAATATATTGTACGCGAGGCGGCAATTCACACGGGTGGCACCTTCATATATATTACCGATGATTCCGGCATAGGAAATCCGCACCACGATCCCGAGCTTCCGAACGTTGTTATAGAGGCGCTTAACGATATGCTTGTACGCCTTATAAACGGCTATCACACGGGAGAATTTGCGCCTCCCGTATACTGGAAGAGTGATATGAACGCTTAAATTTACGCACAAGCGGTATGGGGCGGTTGACTTTCGGGGAAAAGTATGATAAAATTATGAAAAACACTTTTCCGAGGTACGTTATGCGCTTTGACGATAAACAATTCAGATCTTCTCTCAGCCGCGTTTTTTCGAAAAACGGCTACGCTTCTATGCTTAATATGGATAAGACCGAAAAATTTGTAGCTCTTACGGAAATAATGCTTGAGGAAAACGAAAAATACAATCTCACCGCGATAACGGAGCCTTCTGCAATAATATTAAACCACTATGCGGACTGTGCGGCGCTTGCCGCTATTCTGCCAAAGAACGCACGCATTGCGGACGTAGGCTGCGGAGCGGGATTCCCTACCCTGCCTATTGCGATACTCCGCCCCGACGTAAGCGTTTACGGCATAGACTCCACCGCCAAGCGAATAGAATACGTAAGGATGGCGGCAAGCGCGCTTGGGCTTGAAAACGTGCGCGCAGAGGCGGCACGCGCGGAGGATCTTTCCAAGGGTGAGCTTAGAGAGAGCTTTGAGATAGTTACCGCAAGAGCGGTTGCACAGATGCGCGTTTTATGCGAGCTTTGCCTGCCGTTTGTACGCGTTGGCGGAAAATTTATCGCAATGAAGGGCAAGAATGCGGAGTTTGAATTAAGCGAGGCAAGAAAGGCTATATCCATACTCGGCGGAAAGCTTAATTCCGTGCACGAGGTGCGCATTTCCGACGATACAAGCGAGATCGTGCATCCGATGATCATTATAGATAAAAAGATCAAAACCCCTGCGGCATATCCGCGTGCATATGCGCAGATATCAAAAAAGCCGCTCTAACAAGCGGCACGCCACCTAAGGTAAGCGTAAATTTATCGCATTATCCGTTTTACGACCTATTACGCCAATTATTTCCCGACCTTTTTGTTATAATGAAATCAAAAAAGGACGTGAAAATATGGATATCTTTGAAGAAGCGCTTGCGGTTAAACGGATGCTTGCACTTAAGGATATGACTCAGTCAAAGCTTGCATCCCTGCTTGGCGTAAGCCAGCCGTACGTTGCAAACAAGCTGCGCTTGCTTAACTTTACCGACGAGGTGCGCGCGGCAATAACCGATGCGGGGCTTACCGAAAGGCACGCGCGCGTGCTTTTGCGATTAAAGGATAAGGATGCACAGCTTACCGCGATAGAAAAGATCAAAACGGGCAAAATGAACGTGGCACGCACCGAGATATTGGTGGATACGATGCTCTATAGCGGCACGGTTCGGCGCATAGCGGAGGCAAGCCCTGCAGATTGCATCGGCAGCTTTGAGAGGTCGCTTGATACGGCGCTTGATCTTTTACGCCGTTTTGGCATACGTACGCTATCGACCACCGAGGTGGTAGGAGAAAAAATATACATAAGCATCTGTATCGACAGATAAAGCAAAAAGAGGAGCTACGGCGTATATCACGTAGTTCCTCTTTCGTTTTCAGCAGGTTATGTAAAAATGCAAATCCCCGAGGATCACTCCTCAAGTATTACCTTGTATATACCGAGATTGCTGTTACCGAGATAATGGATGATATCCACAAGGAGCTTCATCTCCTGCTCGGGGATCTGGAGTATATCAAGAATAACCGTTGTTGTATCGGGAATGCTTGCACGCATCTTTATGTAAACTCTTTCCTTACCTGCGATCTTGATCGCGGTGGCAATAAGATCACGAAGCTTTGCGGTAATGCTTTCATCTATCGGAT
>JAZRLU010000266.1:0-2120 GCA_045647045.1 Eubacteriales bacterium | reverse complement strand
TTAAGGACCCCACAAAATACGTGAAGCTTGGTGCAAGAATACCTCGCGGCGTGCTTCTCGTAGGCCCTCCCGGTACAGGTAAAACCTTGCTTGCAAAGGCTGTTGCAGGTGAAGCGGGCGTACCGTTCTTCTCAATCTCCGGATCAGATTTCGTTGAGCTTTACGTTGGTGTAGGTGCTTCAAGAGTAAGAGATCTCTTTGAGAGTGCAAGAAAAAATCCCGCAAGCATTATTTTCATAGATGAGATCGATGCGGTAGGCCGTCACAGAGGCGCAGGTCTCGGCGGCGGACACGATGAAAGAGAGCAAACGCTCAACCAACTTCTTGTTGAAATGGACGGCTTTGGAACAAGCTCCGGCGTTATAGTAATTGCGGCAACCAACCGCCCCGATATACTCGACCCCGCGCTTCTTCGTCCCGGACGCTTTGACAGGCAGATCACAGTTAATTATCCCGATATTAAGGGCAGAGAAGAGATACTCAAAGTTCATTGCCGTAACAAGCCCCTTGAGGCAACCGTAGATCTTAAGAAGATAGCGCAAACCACCATAGGATTTACCGGTGCAGAGCTTGCCAACCTTCTTAACGAGGCAGCACTCCTTGCCGCAAGAAAGAATAAGGCACTTATCGGTATGGATGATATCGAGCAGTCTTATATGAAGATCATTCTCGGTCCTCAGAAGAAGGGAAAGGTAAGACGCGAGGCGGACAACAAGCTTTGCGCTTATCACGAGGCAGGCCACGCAGTAGCATCCTTCTATTGCAAGCATACCGATCCCGTTAAGCTCATTACCATTATTCCCGCAGGAAATGCCGGCGGTGTTACCGTAAGCGTTCCACCGAGGATAAGATGGGCACAACAAAGAATGAGATGCTTGATATTATCGTGCTTGACCTTGGCGGTAGAGTAGCCGAGGAGCTTATTCTTGACGATATATCAACAGGTGCATCAAGCGATATTCAGCACGCAACCGCGGTAGCACGCAGAATGATAACCCGTTACGGTATGAGCGAGGATCTCGGAACCGTTCTTTACGGCTCGGAGCATTCCGACGATGAAGTATTCCTTGGCAGAGATTTCTCTTCCGGAAAGGGATATTCCGAGGAAACTGCCGCAAAGATCGACAACGAGATAAGAAGGATCATCGCAGAGTCTTACGAAAGATGCAAGAAATATCTCACAGAGCATATCGACAAGCTTCATTTCGTTGCAGAATTCCTTCTTAAGTATGAGTCTATGGACGAGGAGCAGTTCAAGGCTGCTATGGAGTCTGACTCTCCCACGCTTGAAGAGATCGCAGAGATCGCAAACGAGCGTGCACGCGTAAGCGAAGAGGAAAACAAGGTAGCGCACGAAAACAACCAGCGCGAGATCGAAGAAGAGGAGCGCAAGAAGCGTGAGGAGGAAGAAAAACGCCGCTCGGCATCTCCCGATGATCTTCTTGATAACTTCTTCCGCGATATGCAGAACGGAACGCTGACAGAGGTTAACATCCCCGATGCAGCAAACGGACCGCTTGACCTTGATAACGGCAGCGCCGATAACGATAATACCGACGGTGATGATACCGACGGTGAAAACAAATAATCGGCTGACAAATAAGAAAATGCGGACTGTAGCATACGTTACAGTCCGCTTAAATTTATAAAAAAGAAAGCAGAGCGAGACGTGATAACGTCCTCGCTCTGCTTTTTATCGCTTATTTGCGAAAGCTATTTAATTAAACCGGATGAATGCCGTTCTTGGGATCAGCATTTTCATCAAGCTTGTTGTTCTGATTTTTTCTCCAATCAAAGAACTTGATAGCAACCTGCTCGAAGAGCGCAAGGGAGAGAAGGTCCTCATCCTGCTCGGAGTAGGGAGCTACTCTTGTACGAAGAGAATCGATCTCGGGTGCGATCTTATCTGCGGGACGGTAATCAATGATCTCGTCATCACCGATTATCTTCTTCTTGAAGTCATCGGAAATAGGAGCGGGGCATCTGCCGTACTCACCGCGAACAAGAGCGCGGAACTCCTTGGTAACTCTGGAGTATCTGCCCTCAGAGCCGAAGATTACGTTGTTTACAGCCTGAGTACCAACGATCTGAGAGGAGGGAGTTACAAGAGGAGGGAAGCC
>JAZRLU010000265.1:0-1949 GCA_045647045.1 Eubacteriales bacterium | reverse complement strand
AGTTTACGGTATTTATGTTCTTGTTACCGTCATCCGCAGACGTGCCCTCGTTCTCAAGACCGCCGTTATTACCGTTATTGCCCGGCTGATCGGTAATACCGGGTATCGAAAGACCGTCAAGGCAAGAGGTGAGCGCAAAGCAAAGCAAGGATACAAGCATGATGAGCGCAAGCACCGTTAAAATTTTCTTCATATTGACCTCCGATGAGATTATTGACTATACGATTATATCACGCGCGAACTCGCAAATCAATAGCCGATTTAAAAAAATCGCACCTTTGCTAAATCTTTTGATAATACTACACACAAAACAGAGGTAAAAATTATGCAAAATAACAAAAGGCTTTACTCGGTAAAAATCCTGCTTGCGCTTACTGCAGCTACCGCGCCCCTCTTATGGATAACGGCGCTGTTTGCCTTTGACAAGCCTGCCGAGGCTATCCTTTCTCTTATCGCAATAGCCGTTCACGAGGGAGGGCACGTTTTTGCCCTTAGGTGCTTTGGCGGGCACACACGCCTCAGCGCCCGTGCCGACGGGCTGCGGCTAAGATCCCCCCTTGCCCTTTCACCAAGGAGGCGAGCTGCCCTTTTGCTTGCAGGCCCGCTTGCTAATCTCATAGCCGCGGCAGGGCTTTTGTTTGCTGCAAGAGCTATGCCCATTGCTGCCGATTATCTCCGCTGCGGTGCCGCACTTGAAGGGGCTTATGCCATAGTTAACCTGCTACCCGTGCGAGGTTTTGACGGCTTTGGGCTTATCGATTCGCTTATCGGCTGCGTAAGTGACACCGAAAGTCACTTACCGATTCTTGAAGGGATTTCTCTTCTCTTTTGCACCGTACTTACCTATCTTTCCTTTTACCTTATGGCATCGCATAACGGCGGATATTGGGTTGGGTTTGCATTTCTTTTCAAAACCGCGGAGCACGTCTTTTTTGACAAAAAGGTGATTTGCGAGAAAAACCGAGAAAACGGGAGATTTAAAGAGCATTCGCGAGTTAATCGTTAAAAAATCCCTGAATAAAACTGTTTTTCGGAGTCTTACGCCATTTAAATTCGATTAAATCCAAAAAAACTTTCAAAAAACTATTGCAAATTGAATACGTTTTTGCTATAATAGTCCTCGTATAAAAAAATCGCATATTTTGCGTTTTTTATGCGCATCACAGCGTTACACGCTTTTTGAAAGGAAAAGAGTTAATAAAGAAATGGCAAAGCTCATTGAATTGAAAGGGATCACCAAGTCTTTTGACGGTGAATGCGTTTTGAATTCTATAAATCTCTACATCCGTGACGGTGAGTTTATAACCCTTCTCGGTCCCTCCGGCTGCGGAAAAACCACAACGCTCCGTATTATCGGCGGCTTTGAGAGTCAGGATGCGGGAGAGCTTTATTTCGACGGTACGGAGATAAGTGACGTACCGCCTCATAAAAGACCGGTCAATACGGTATTCCAGAAGTACGCCCTCTTCCCCCACCTTAACGTTTACGAGAATATTGCGTTTCCTTTAAGAAGGAAGAAGGTATCGGAGGCTGAGATACGCCAGCGCGTTACCGATATTCTGCGCATGGTTGCCCTCTCGGGCTTCGAAAATAAAAGCGTAACTACTCTTTCGGGCGGTCAGCAGCAGCGAGTAGCTATTGCGCGTGCCCTTGTAGGTCATCCTAAGGTGCTTTTGCTTGACGAGCCCCTCGGCGCACTTGACCTTAAGCTGCGCAAGGATATGCAAAACGAGCTTAAGACGATACAGAAGGCTATAGGAATTACCTTCATCTACGTTACCCACGATCAGGAGGAGGCTCTTTCCATGTCTGACACCGTGGTTGTAATGGCTGACGGTGAGATACAGCAGATCGGTACTCCTACCGATATATATAACGAGCCGAGGAATGCCTTTGTTGCAGACTTTATCGGAGAAAGTAACATAGTTGACGGTATTATGCTTGAGGAC
>JAZRLU010000264.1:0-5704 GCA_045647045.1 Eubacteriales bacterium | reverse complement strand
GAGTGTACCCTATATTTTGATTTTATTTACGAGCTGCTTTATGCGCTTAAGGATGAGGGAGTATCGGCGGCAATTGACACCTGCGGATACACAGACAGCAGCAAGCTTGAAATGCTGATACCGCTGACAGGCACCTTTCTTTACGATCTTAAGGCATATGACGAGGACGTGCATATGCGCCTTACCGGTGTATCAAACAAAAGAATAATAGATAATTTAAGGATGCTTGACGAGCGCGGTGCGCGCATTGAGATACGTATACCTTACGTGCCCGAATGCAACGCCGATCAGATGGAAAAGCTTGCACGCCTTATATCCTCGCTGAAGTATAGCCACCCGGTACGCCTGCTTAAGTACCACAGCCACGCGAGGGCGAAATATACCGCCCTTGGTATGGAATGCACCCTGCCGCAGCGTATGCCGACCGATGAGGAAATAAATCGTGCACGCGCGGTGCTTGTTGCACACGGTATAGAGGTCCTTTCGTAAAAAAACGGTTACCCACGCCACTTAAGGCACACGGGTAACCGTTTTTATTTTGTTTTCTAAAGCACGCCACCGAGGCAATCGCGAATGCTTTTGCCACCGAAGGACGTCCTTACGATAGAAATAAACTCGTCATATACCGCACGGCTTGCCGCTATTATCGGACATTTAGCCGAAAGATCGGGCGCAGCACCGAGGTCGTCAGTAACAACACCACCGGCCTCGCTTACTATAAGCATACCTGCGGCAAAATCCCAGGGTGAAAGCAAGGGCTCGCAGAACGCATCCGTTCTTCCTATTGCGGCATAGCAAAGATCAAGTGCCGCAGAGCCCGAGCGGCGCACGTCTATACACGCCCCATAGGTGCGCGACATAAGATCCATGCACTCTTTTCCTATCACCGACTTATAGTAGGGAGCAGTTCCTATTGCTATTACGGCGTGCGGCATAGTTCTGTTTGCAACGCTGATGCGCTCGCCGTTCATATATGCGCCACCACCAAGCACGGCGGTAAACATTTCATCAAGATAGGGCTCGTATATAGCACCGAATACCACCTTGCCGCGTGACACGAGCGCCACGGATATGCAGGAGAACTTATAGCCGTGCACAAAATTGGTGGTACCGTCTATGGGATCGATTATGAAGCAGTACTCGGACATAACGCCCTCGGGATCGTTGTCCTTTTCCTCCGCAAAGAAGTAGGCATCCGGAACAAGCCTTGTAAGCTCGGTTATAATATATTTCTGAACTGCAACGTCATACTTTGTAACAAGGTTTGTAAGATCGCCCGACTTTTCCTGTACAGAGGTTTCGATATCCTCCTTCAGCGGCGATGTCATTATTCTGCCTGCCGCAAGCATAACGTCAAGCATCTGCTCATACAATCTTTCCATCAGAGTCCTCCCGATAATCTACAAAGAGCATTTTTTCTACCGATATTATAACAAAAGCGCGGCACAAAATCAAGTGCCGCGCAAAATAAATATATTCCGCTGACAACATTTTATAAGAAAACGCGACACGGGTACGCCTTTACTTATTTTTCAAGCGAGGCAAGATATTTTTCTGCCGCCGCTGCCGCAACCGCACCGTCAGCTGCGGCGGTTACGATCTGGCGGAAGGGCTTTGTGCGCACGTCACCTGCCGCAAAAACACCAGGTACCGACGTTTTTGTATCCTCGCCTGCGGCAATATAACCGTCCGTTTTTGCAAGCTCTTCAAAAAGCGCGGTTTCGGGCTCTCTGCCAATGCTAACGAAAAGCCCGTCTGCCTCTATTTTGCACTCGCCCTTATCCGTTGCTACGCTGACGCTTGCAAATCTGCCGCCATCACCTACGTTTATTGCAGTTATCCTACTGTTCCACATAAAGCTTACGTTTTCTGCCGCAAGAAGCGGATCGCGGTATATCTTCTCTGCGCGCAAGGTATCGCGGCGGTGTATGACGGTAACGCTTTTGCAAAGCCTTGACAAAAACAAGGCATCCGAAACAGCGGAATTGCCGCCGCCCACCACTATCGCGTGCTTGCCGCGGTAGAACATACCGTCACAGTGCGCACAATAGTGCACGCCCCTGCCTAAAAGCTCATCCTCGCCGCCAACGCCAAGATGCCTTGCGGATGCACCCGTAGCTACTATTACGGTGTATGCATAAAGGCATTCACTATCTGTTTTTACCGTCTTTACCTTTCCGGAAAGGTTAACCGACGTAACGCTTCCGTACACGGTGCGCGCACCGAATCTATGTGCACCTGCCTGCATTTTAATACCGAGGGTAAAGCCGTCTATACCCTCGTCAAAGCCCGGGTAATTGTCAACCGTATCGGTAAGCCCCATTTGCCCACCTGCCGCAAGGCGCTCTACGAGCACCGTATCAAGGCCGCCCCTTGCCGCATACATTGCCGCGGTATAGCCTGCAGGTCCGCCGCCTATTATTACAAGATCGTATATTTTATCCATTTGTACTCACTTTCTTGACAACCGCGCGGTTTCGTGATAAAATTTATAGCAGTACAGTATGTAAAGCAACAAACCGCAACGGAGCTTTTATGAAAAACCTTGATATAGAAAAGATTTTATCGGAGTCCCTTCCCTTTTTTGACGGGCTTTCCGATGCTGATAAGGCGCTGCTTGTGAAAGCCGCGCGCCCCTTTAGCTTTGCCGAGGGCACGGTTGTGCACGACGGAAGCACCTGCACGGGTGCTATTCTCTTGCTTAACGGCTCGTTACGCCTTTACGTGGTATCCGAGGATGGCAAGGAGATCACCCTTTACCGCCTTGGTGCAGGGGAAATATGTATGCTTTCCGCCTATTGTGTGCTTGATGCGATCACCTTTGACGTTACCGTGGAGGCTGATGCGCAAAGCGACTGCGTGATAATCTCCCCTGCCGTGCTTGCAAGCCTTGGCGAAAGAATACCCGAGGTAAAGATATTTACCCTTGAATGTGCGCTTTTGCGCTTTTCGGACGTTATGTGGGTATTCCAGCAGATAGTTTTTATGTCTATGGACCGCCGCCTGGCTATCTTCCTTTGCGATGAGGCGGCAAAAACCAAGAGCGATATTTTACACCTTACGCACGAGCAGATAGCAAAATACGTTGGCTCCGCGCGCGAGGTGGTATCGAGAATGCTTAAATACTTTGCCGCGGAGGGCATCATACGCTACTCCCGCGCCGAGGGTATACGTATACTTGATAAGGAGCGCCTGCGCGCGCTTACGGCATAAGCCATACACTTGTTATAATCAAGGGCTGCTTTTTACACGGGCAGCCCTCTCTTGCACCCCACATTCAGATACGCATACGCGCGGTATATTGAGGACTTATCTTCACGGACAATCCTTTTATTTGCGCCGGCGTTTCTCTTTATTTGCGAAGAAGATCGAGTATAGCCTCCTTGGGGCGTGCACCTGAGACCTTATTTATTACCTCGCCCTTATCGAGCACAACGAGCGTGGGTATGCTGAAAACGCCGAATTTTTCGGAAAGCGCTGCCTCCTCATCAACGTTCACCTTGCAAACAAGGTATTCGGGATGCTCCTCGGCGATCGCATCTACGATCGGGGAAACCATACGGCAAGGGCCGCACCAATCCGCATAGAAATCTATAAGAACTCTTTTATCCGAGGATAATACCTTATCGAAGCTTTCATTTGATATTTTAATAACCGACATTTTGTTACTCCTTTTTGCTTGTATTTTTTCTTTTTTACAATACCATTATACACAGAAAGAAAAGCTTTTTCCGTGATAAAGTCACATTGAAGAGAAAAACGGGGCGCCCTTCCTTTTTATAGGTTGAGCGCCTCGCTTTTTATTGCGGTTAGGAAATATCAAGATCCCACATTCCGCCGTTCTCTTCCACAACAGGGCCGATAACGCCGGGGGATGCCGTAATGATATCCTCATTTACTGTGCTTATGAGCTGAAGCTCGGGAGTTTCGTATTTTTTCATTTTTTACCTACCTCCCATCAATTACTGTTGATAGCATTGCGATATGCCGCAGCACTCTCAGAATAGCTCCAAAGCGTCTCAAGAAGATCCGTGAGTGCGGAATCAGCGCCCTCAAGAGATACGGCATAGTCATAATAGGACTTAAGATTGTAAGTGCCGCCGATCTGCACACCGCCCTTTGTTGCGGTATAGCTGATATCGGAGGTGATACCGTATGCATAGGTGGTTACGTAAACGTACTCACCGCGTACCTCTGAAAAGAGCTCTACGCCGTTAGAAAAAAACCTTACGTCGCTAACCCCCTCTGCTACCTTAAAGGCAAATGCGATCTCGCTACCGAGATATACGGTTGCCTCGCTAAGACCATCGGTGCTCTTTTTTGCCTCGGTGCCCGCAAGAGTTGCGGGAACTCTTGCGGTATAGTTATTACCGAGAACTGAATCAATAAGCGCGTTTGCAGAAGCAAGCTTTGCGGCATCAACAGTGCCCTTGCCTGCAAAGTAAGCATACACAGCCTTGATGTAAGAGAGGATATCACGCATAAGCGTTTTCTCTGTCTCTGTGAAGCTGCCGTTTATGATGCGCTCTGCATATCTTACGATATTGATCGCCCAGGCGCCCGTACCGTTACCCTCCGAGCTTACCTTAAGCACGTGATCCTCTGCCGCATCGGATGCCGCTACCTTTGTTCTGATAACGTAGCACTCCTTACCGTCATAGGTTACACGCTCTGCTGTGGAAAGATCAACCGTCTTACCGTTTACCGTTACAGCGGTAATGCTGTCGGAAACGGTGAGGTAGGTATTGATAGTGAAATCGGAGTAAAGCGTTACGCTTGTGTATACCTTGATATCCGAAATCTCCTTTGCGGCAAGCGTGTATACATCATAACCGCCCTCGTTACCTATTTTCACGAAGGAAAGTTCATTACCGTAAACACTCTTGAGCGTAAATTTCGGAGCATACTCACCCTCGGGAAGCGTAATAGTGGTATAATTGCCGTTATGCTTTGCCGCGATGAAGGTTGAGCCCTTTTCATCGGTTATGGTATAAAGGGTTATACCGGCAAGGTTATCTGCGATTATCTTACCGCCAACGATGCTTGCCTCGGTTACCACAACACCTGCGGGATCTGTGAGGTTGAAGATAACGGAATTTTCAATGCCGCTAAGATCAATTACACAGTTGGTAAGAGTAAGGGTTGCATAGGTTGTAGGCTCTGCAAGTCCCTGAACAACGTCTGCAATAAGCACAGCAGGGCTTGTTCCGGGCACAGCACCGATCGTTACATCGGTAAAGCTGATGTTGAAATATGCACCGCCAAGGTATGCACCGCCGGTAGAGCCGGACCAGCAAGAATACTTAACTATGGGATTCTTTGCCGTAAGAATGGTACCGTTCTTTATAACGATGCCGGAGTTGTACGTAGTCTTCTTCTGTGCGAAGAGGAAGGCGTTTGCGCCCGACTGTACACAGCGGATCGTATAACCGCCAAGGTCAATGGTAATAGTACCGTTTGTCTGAGAAAGATTGTTATACTGTGACTCGTTATAATCAAAGTCGCGGCGAAGAAGTATTACAGAGCCGTTGCTCTTTGCCCTGTGAAGCGCGGAATCCTTTGCATCAAGACCAAAGATATTGGTAGCGAATACAAACTGACCGTTTCTGAATACAACGAAGGGATATTTTTCTACGTCCGCATACTTTGCGGGAATGCTGCCGTACTCGGTGGTTATGGATTTCACTATCTTGTAGATAGTATA
>JAZRLU010000263.1:0-2156 GCA_045647045.1 Eubacteriales bacterium | reverse complement strand
GTACCCACCGCTTTGCCTTGACGTAGCAAGCAGCGAGATGGGCACGGGCGAGGGTGTGGTTTTTACATCCGAGAGCGGATACGGCGTAAAATTCAAGCTTCTTGAGGTTGCGGCGATACTTTTTGATAAGCAAAAATAATTTTTTATCAAAAATCGGTTGACCTTGGGCACGCGGTGTGATAAAATATATAGGAATATTGAACAGAGGTAATTTCCGATATGGCAGAAAAGAAATCAGAAAGGATCATAGCGGATAACCGTAAGGCAAGGCACGATTATTTTGTAATCGAAAGCTTTGAGGCAGGCATTGAGCTTTTCGGCACAGAGGTGAAATCCCTGCGCGCCGGCACGGTTAATCTTAAGGATTCCTATTGCGAAATAGACGGGGGGCAGCTTTTTGCCCTCGGCGTACATATAAGCCCGTATGAGCACGGCAATATTTTTAATAAGGATCCCATGCGCCCAAAGCGCCTGCTTATGCACAAGCGCGAGATAATGCGCCTTGCAGGTCTTGTTTCAAGAGAGGGCTATACCCTTGTACCGCTTTCTCTTTATTTTAAGGGATCGTACGTAAAAATGTCACTTGGTCTTTGCAAGGGTAAAAAGCTTTACGACAAGCGCGAGGACATTGCGAAAAAGGATGCCGACCGTATGATAGAGCGCCGTATGAAGGACCGCGGCGGCAATCATTACGACGATTGATAGATCAAGGCTTTTAAACTAAAAAACGGAGTGGATATTGCAGCAAAAGGTGCAATTCTACTCCGTTTTTAAATTTTTACAGCAAAAGCGAAAGCTCATCATCCGTAAGCGGACGGTATGCCCCACGCGGAAGCGATGGATCAAGTGCAAGCGAGCATACCGCAATGCGCTCAAGGTACACAACGGTAAGCCCTACCGCCTGCGCCATACGCTTTACCTGATGCTTTTTACCCTCTGTAACGGTAAGCTCAACGTGGCACACGGTACGGTTACCGCGCCTGGTGTGAAATAGGCGTACCGACTCGCTTTTATCAAACAAATGCGCTATATCGCGCAGGGTTGTATTGCCAAGCAGGCGTGCTTTTGCAGGGGCGGTCAAGCCGTTTTTAATGGCAGAGATCTCAACGCCCGATTCAAGGCGCAAAAGCTCCTGTTCTCCGCACTCACCGAGGGCGTAAAACCTATAGGTTTTAGTTTTTCCGCTGGTGGGAGAATTAAGGGTGTTACAAAACGCGCCATCGTCTGTAAGAATAAGCAGCCCTTCGGTATCCTTATCAAGCCTTCCTACGGGGAAAAGCCCCTCTCTTTCACAAGGCGGTATAAGATCCATCACGGTGGCGTGCCTTGCATCACTGCACGCGGTAATACATCCGCGCGGCTTATTTAACATATAATATCTCACTCGCCGCTCCTTTTAACTATGAGCGCGCGCATGGAATTAAGTATTGCAAGCACGGCAACGCCTACGTCGGCAAACACGGCGATCCACATATTTGCTATGCCAAGCGCACCAAGCACAAGGATTGCAAGCTTTATGCCAAGGGCAAATACGATATTTTGCTTTGCTATGCGAACGGTCTTACGCGCGATCGAGATAGCCTCGGGGATCCTTGAAAGCTTGCCTGATACTATAACGAGATCGGCTGCTTCACGCGCACTGTCACTTCCCATACCGCCCATAGCAACGCCAACGTCGGCAATTGCAAGCGAGGGGGCATCGTTGATGCCGTCACCCACGTACATAGTGCCTGCCGCGGAAAGCTCGTTTTCAAGCATTCTGTACTTATCCTCGGGTAAAAGGTCGCCGTATGCTTCCTTTATGCCGAGAGACTTGGCAAGTGCCTCTGCTCTTTGCGCCTTATCGCCCGAAAGAACAAGCGTTTTTTCTACACCAAGGTCATAAAGGCTTTGCACGGCGGATGCCGCCTCCGGCTTAACGGTATCGCTGATCTCGGCAGCGCCGATAAATATGCCGTTGCGGCAAATATATACAAGATTTTCGCTATCGGCGGTGGGAATGCTCTCCTCTGCTACGCCTTCGTTTTTCATAAGTGCGGCATTACCTACCGCAATGCGATCTCCGTTTACGTATGCAACGGTTCCTCTGCCGGATATCTCCGTAAAGTCCGTAGCGGTGTATTTACCGTAAAAATCGCGGAATGCGGCGGCTATGG
>JAZRLU010000262.1:0-2072 GCA_045647045.1 Eubacteriales bacterium | reverse complement strand
CCAAGCACGTGAAGCTCGCGCCACGCCGCACGCACAGTCGATATAACAAAAGCCAAAGCCACCGCACCGAGTATGAAAGAGGCTGCACCGAGCCTTGCGGTAACGTGCATATCGGGTGTGCTCAGGCGTATCAGGGCAATGCCCAAAAGCGGCGCACCGATGCTTGCGGCAAATGCGGAAAGCGCAACGGGCTGCCACTTATACAAAAATCGCGCGTAAGACAAATAAAGCCCTATAATAGCCTCCGCTACCGTATACACGGCAAGGATGGGGGGAGAGTAGGGAAATAAAAGTATGCCGTATCTTCTTGCAAGGAAGGCTACCGTTGGCACTATTGCGGCAGATAGCAGCACCACCGCCGTGTATGCGGATAAAAGGCATAGGCTTGCCACCCTCCGATGCTTTTGCAAGGCGCGCATTATAACACCGCCGGACATTTCAAGCGAGCAAAGCACCACCGAAACCGAAAGCAGACTCACAAAAAGAGAATACTCTCCGTACCCATCCTTTGAAAAAATGCGCGTGAATATTGGGGTGAACAAAAGCGCGGCAAGCTTTGACGATACGTTTATTGCGGTAAATGCCACGCCTGCACGCGCAGGTGCATTGATCGTAAGCGCCCTTATGCACGAGCTGTGCCTTGCGTTGTTGTTCATACGTCACTCCGTTCGTTTTTTATGTATTTTTAGCCCTGATCGGCAAGAATACAACAGGTAAAGCGCACATCAAAAGGGAAATAGTGCATAAAACGGTGTGATATAGCAATTATTTGTACCGTTTGTAAATATTATTTGCAAGTAAGCAAAAATAAATTGCAAAACTATTGATTTTTTCGTCGAAATATGCTACAATTATGAATATACAGAAAAAGGAGAACAAAGCAATGTTTAAATCCGAATATTTAAATGATCTTATGGCGCGTGTTGAGGCGCGTAACCCCGGTGAAAGTGAGTTCCACCAGACCGTGCGCGAGGTGCTTGAATCTATCGAGCCCGTGCTTCTTCAACGCCCGAAATACATAGAGGCAGGTGTAATAGAAAGGCTCGTTGAGCCCGAGCGTATCATAAAGTTCCGCGTTCCGTGGGTTGACGATAGCGGTAAGGTGCAGGTAAACCGCGGCTACCGTATTCAGTTTAACAGTGCGATAGGTCCTTACAAGGGCGGCTTGCGCTTCCACCCCTCGGTAAACGAGAGCATTATCAAGTTCCTTGGCTTTGAGCAGACCTTTAAAAATTCACTCACCGGCCTCCCCATGGGCGGCGGTAAGGGCGGCTCTGACTTTGATCCTGCAGGTAAATCCGATATGGAGGTAATGCGCTTCTGCCAAAGCTTTATGACAGAGCTTTCAAAGTTCATCGGTGCGGATACAGACGTTCCTGCGGGTGATATCGGCGTGGGCGCACGCGAGATAGGCTACCTTTTCGGTCAGTATAAGCGTATGCGTGATGAGTTTACGGGCGTTCTTACGGGTAAGGGCATTCCTTACGGCGGCTCTCTTATCCGCCCCGAGGCAACCGGCTACGGTGCGGTTTACTATGCTGTGGAGATGCTGCGCGACTATGGCGAGGATATCAAGGGCAAGACCTTTGCGGTATCGGGCTTCGGTAACGTTGCTTGGGGTACGGTTAAGAAGATAACCGAGCTTGGCGGTAAGGTAGTAACGCTTTCCGGCCCTGACGGATATATTTACGATAAAGACGGTATCAATACCGAGGAAAAGATAAACTATCTTCTTGAAATGCGTGCCTCCTGCCGCAACAGGGTAGAGGATTACGCGGAAAAATTCGGCGTGCCCTTCTTCAAGGGAGAAAAGCCTTGGGGCGTTAAGGTAGACGTAATTATGCCCTGCGCAACGCAGAACGAGGTTGATATTGCCGAGGCAAAGCGTATCGTTGAAAACGGCGTTAAGTATTACGTTGAGGTATCAAATATGCCCACGACCAACGAGGCGGTTGCATACCTTATGGAAAACGGCGTTGTTGTAGCACCCTCAAAGGCGGTAAACGCGGGAGGCGTGTCGGTTTCCGGTCTTGAAATATCGCAGAACTCAATGCGTTATTCCTGGAGCGCTG
>JAZRLU010000261.1:0-1180 GCA_045647045.1 Eubacteriales bacterium | reverse complement strand
CAACGCTTATCTCGCGTAAGCCAACCCTGCGCTCATAAGAATCCGCGCACTCGCCCTTGTGGTAGAGCGTTACGGTAAGCGTATAGAGATTTGCCCTGCCAAGACCGTTTGGCCACCAGAGCTCGGGCTCTTTTATATCTATTACACAGTTGCCCATTGAGATGCCGCTGTAAAATATCTGCCCTGTGGGAGATCTGAGCATTGCAATAGCACGCATATCGGGATCAGTACCTACGGTATCAACGTTTATCATAAGCGTAACGAGCTTCCCCGAATGAAGCTGGGTAACCCTTACGTCTGATATCATAGCCGCCGAGGTGTTTATAAGCTCGCAGCCGCCAACGATGCCCATATCGGGAAGATAGGGCGCCATAGCATACTCGTGCGAGATAGCGCCGTTTGCATCAAGCATACGCTTTTCCGGCACTACGCCGAGAACCTCTATTTTAAGATCGTTTTTGCCTACGCGCAGAATGTCGGACACGTCAAACAGATAAAGCCTATCGGACGTATCGATCCTGCCGTAGTTTTTACCGTTAAAATATATCTCGGAGTTGGCATAAACGCCCCAAAGCTTAAGGTATGCATGCTTATGCGCAAGCTCTGCCTCGGTTACGTATATTTCGGAGCGGAAGGTTGCCGAATCGGGCATTCCGTCTGCAGTATGAAGCAGGTTTTTATAGCGCGTGGGATCCTGCATCTGCCCCATTCCGACAAGCACGGAAATAAGCGAAAACGGCACCCTGCAGGGTACGGATTCGTACTGCCCCGCCGTAAGATAAAAATCATCTATTCTCTTCTTAAGCATAATATGCTCCCGTAAAAGTATTAATCAATAATAGTATATCACATATCATAAATAAAATAAAGTGTTGATTTTGCACAAACAAATCATTGCATTTTAGTGAATATTGCGAATATTTTTATAAAAACCGAAAAATATAAGCTTTTCTTATTGCGAAAGAGGATAATTTGTGTTAAAATTAGTTGATAAAAAACAAGGAGGCTATGCTATGAAAAAGCTTTTAGCTATATTGATTTCCGTTGCGATCGTGTTTACGTTCGCATTTGCACTTACGTCGTGTAACAACGATACACCCGAAACTCCCGATACCGGAGATACCGACAACAACGGCGGTAACGAAGGCGGCAACGAAGGCGGCAACGAGGGCGGCAACGA
>JAZRLU010000260.1:0-1404 GCA_045647045.1 Eubacteriales bacterium | reverse complement strand
CATGGCTACGATCCGACTTCCTGCAGGCGTGCCCTCTATATACTGTGCGGCGCGTGGGCAAAGGCGCAATTCAACCGGGCACTTCCCCTCTGCCGCACGCGCATCAACAAGGCGTGCGCGGAGCTTGGGTAAAAGCTCCGCCGCTATATCGCGGTGAACAAGCAGTACCTCTGCGGCGTTGCATACCGAGGGGCGGCTTGTTTTTGCATTGTCTATTATAGAAAGCGCACGTTCCGTATCAGCCGTGGCATCCACGTAGATATGGCATATACCCGTGCCGGTTTCAAGGCAGGGCACGCTTGCATTTTCCACGCAGGCGCGGATGAGTCCTGCACCGCCGCGCGGAATAAGCATATCAACGTAGCCTACGGCGCGCATCAGCTCGTAAGACGAGGTGCGCGTGGTATCGCTTACAAGGTTTATCGCATCGGGCGTGATGCCAACGGAGTCAAGCGCGCCGCGCATTGCATCAACGATCGCGCGCGAGGTTGCATACGCCTCCTTACCCGACCTGAGTACAGAGGCATTACCGCTCTTAAAGGCAAGTGCGGCGGCATCCGAGGTAACGTTCGGGCGGCTTTCATATATAATTGCGATAACTCCGAGCGGAACGCTTACCTTGCGTATTTCAAGTCCGTTCGGGCGCACGGTGCGCTCTAAGGTATTACCGAGGGGGGACGGCAGTCGGCTTATCTCGCGTATGCCCTCTGCCATTGCATTTATACGCGCCTCGGTAAGCGCAAGCCTATCTATCATAACGTCCGAAACAGTACCGCGTGCACGCTCAATATCGGCGGCGTTTGCGGTAAGTATCTCGCCGCTTGCACAAACAATGGCATCCGCCATAGCGAGAAGAGCGCGGTTTACCGTCTCACCGTCAAGCGCGGCAATAATGGGTGCTGCGCGCTTTGCATTTTTGCAAAGCTGTATTGTGGTGCTTATCTCTTCGCTCATTTTGCGCCTCCCGCATAAAATCTTGTGCCTATTTCTCCGCCCTCTGCGGCAACGTAGAGCTTTTCGGGCGCATCTCCGTTCATAATTATCATATCACAGCCTGCATCGGTGGCTATTCTTGCCGCGCGGAGCTTTGTAAGCATACCGCCCGTGCCGAGTGATGAGCCGGCACCGCCCGCAAGAGCCATAATGCCCTCGTCTATCTGCGTAACGCTCTTTATAAGCGTAGCTGTGGGATCGCTCTTCGGGTCTGCGGTATAAAGACCGTCTATATCCGAAAGGAGAATAAGAAGGTCTGCAGAAACGCTCTCGGCTACGAGTGCGGCGAGAGTGTCGTTGTCACCGAAGACTATCTCCTCGGTTGCTACCGTATCGTTCTCGTTGATTATGGGAAGCGCGCCAAGCTCCAGAAGCTTGGACATCGTGTTCTTGAACTTCTCGTGTCTGTCC
>JAZRLU010000259.1:0-1718 GCA_045647045.1 Eubacteriales bacterium | reverse complement strand
GGGCACGGTTTACTACACTATAGAGGACGGCAAGCGCTATGAGGTCTATCCCACAGAAGAAAGGCGCGGCGGTATTTTCCATCCGCTGACAAGGGTGCGCGTTATAGGAAAGAGGCTGTTTTTTGCATCATCCGACGGATCGGTATCTGTATTCAACAACGATATGCGCGGCATAGCTCCGCTATCCGTAAAAGGTCGGCGCGACTTTAACGCGGACGAATATGCAAGGACGTTTGCAAAGAGCATACATCCCGAGTTTTACTCGCACGCCTCACACGCGGTAAGGTATGCGATCAGCACGGTTAAGGATGATTGCGGAATACCGCACCTGCCGAAGAGCACGGTGAAAAATTCGCTTACGGTGAAGTGCCGTGCCGCGATAGGCGGAAGCATCACCGTAGAGGCAGGCACGGACACCGAGGGGTACCGCGAGGTTGTAAGCTTTCCTTGCGGCGCGATGTGCTTTTCCGACCTTGATTTTTCTACCCTTGCGCTTATAACGGACGATACCTTTACCGTGCCGCTTGGCGAAAGGCGGCGAGATTGGGTAGAAAAGCAAATATCGGTATTTACCGAGGCTTTCTGCTCCCCGATAGGAATATACAGTATTGCCTACCGCTTTACGGTTGGCAACAGGATCAAGCTTAACAAGAAAGGAAGCATATGAAAACTAAAAAAATAACAGAAAGCGAGATCAAGGATCTTAAGATAGCCTCGCTGCCCACGCGCCCTACCGCACCGAGCGCCTTTGGCGGCAGGGGCTATACCGCAGAGGATATGAAGGCGGCGTTTGATAAGCTGCCGCTGCTTGCGATCGCGCGCATCAACTCGCTTATTGATGACGTTACGGGAGAGGATGGTATCGTTACAAGCATACCCACCGGTTTATCCGAGGGGCACACCCTTGCAGAGCTTGCCGCAGACATTGTAAGCGGCGCGTTTGCGGAGTATCTTACGGTTGGCGGAAGGTCGCTTGCCGATGCGATAAACGAAATCGAGGCGCGCCTTGATGCGAAGGGGGAGACAAAATGATAACCGTTACTTATGAAAAAAGGTGCTCCCCCATAACAGGTGGACGTGCGGTGTATTATATCAAGGATATCTCGGGCAACGGTAACACCGTGCGCCTTTTGATACCCGAATGCGAGCGCGGCAGCGTTCTTATTGGCGGTGCGGCGTATCCGATCCGCGGCGGCGTGTGCGAGATGCCCGTGCCGAGCAGTGCGGATGATATCACGCTGATCGCAGACGGAAGGCAGATCACAGCAGAGGCGTTTGCCATTAGCTGCGGCACTGTTTTTCGCGCGGCTGTAAGCGGTAAGGATCACGCCGCCCTGCGCGAGGCTTGCTTTATGCTGGAGGATATTTTGGCAAAGCAGGAAAGGCGCATTTGCGCCCTTGAAGAGAAGATCGCAGGCACCCCGCTTTTTAAATTCAAATGATACGAAAGGACAGAAAATGAAGAAAAACAGAAACAAAAACGCAACACGCACCCCCATATCGGTGCTTATTATGCTTGTGCTTGCCGCTGTGCTGATCTGTACTGTAAGCTTGCCCGTATATGCAAGTGCTGACGAGCTTGACGGTACTATAGGTGGCGGTGGGCTTGCCGAGGATGCCGACGGTACTGTGGGCGGCGGTGGACTTGCCGATGATGCTGACGGTACTGTGGGTGGCGGTGGGCTTGCCGATGATACTGACGGTACTGTGGGCGGCGG
>JAZRLU010000258.1:0-2017 GCA_045647045.1 Eubacteriales bacterium | reverse complement strand
GACCGCTTGGCCTCCGACTTGCACCACCAATTTTGCCCCTTTCCCTCACCAAGCGTTATTGTAAGCGAGTGATACGTGCCGCAGGGCAGCGTTACGTCTCCGTACGTGCGCGTATCAAACCACTCGCGCACAAGGGCGGCGCTTGCGGTATATCCGCGCTTTTGCGCGATCGTGTTTGCCAGCGCCTCTATCCTCGGCAGGGCTTCCGAAATAGCCTCGCGCGCCTCGGTGGCAGACGAGCCGAGAGATGCTCCGAACTCTTTCAGCACGGCATCGCGCACCTCAAGCTTAAGCGCCTGATCCTCGCTGCTGTCGGAAGGGGCAAGGATATGTAAGCGCACGGTATCGCTGTAAACGGCGGCATCCGCCTCGGTTGGCATTGCCGCAAAAATAAGCACGGCAATAAGTATTGATATTGTGGGTAAAACTGTCTTTTTCATAAAATCTCTCCTTTTCTTACGCTTGATTATTCCCACACGCGGCGCATTTATTCATCGGTCGGTAATTTTTTTCACCTGCCTGCATAAAATGCTACTAATGCTGCCGCCTTTTGAGCGGCTTTTAAACGAGGTACGTTATGAATAAGAAAATAAGGGTGGGTGCCGTTGGGCTTGGCAACCTTGGCGCGGCAATTGCTAAATGCGCGCAGGCATTTGATGAAATAGAGCTGGTAGGCGTGTTTACGCGGCGCGATATCGGTAGGATAGATACGTACGGCATCACGGCAAACGTACTCTCCTTTTCGGATATATACGAATACGAAGGGCATATAGATTGCCTTATAGTTGCAACCGGCAGCAAGCAGGATACCGAGAAAATCACCCCCGCCCTTGCGCGCTCCTTTAACGTGATAGACAGCCTTGATAAGCATGCCGCCCTTGCCGAGCACGTAGCGTGCGTTGATGCCGAGGCAAGGGCAGGCGGACACACCGCCCTTGTAGGTACGGGGTGGGATCCGGGGCTTTTATCCCTTTTGCGCCTTTATCTTGGCGCATTTATGCCGTATGCCGCCGTAAATACGCTATGGGGCAGGGGAGTAAGCCTTGGGCATAGCGAGGCATTGCGATCTATCCCCGGGGTGATCTACGTCGCCGAGTATACAGAGCCAAAGCCAAGGGCAGAGGACGATGCGCGATCGGGTAAGCGGCTGGAGCCGCAAAAGTCGCACCGCAGGCTATGCTATATAGTGCCAAAGGAAGGGTGCGAGGCGGATATAATAGCGCAGATCTTTGAGCCGCACGGATATTTTTCCGATTACGATACCGAGGTGCACTTTATCACCGAGGCGGAATTTTTGGCATCTCACACCGCCCTGCCGCATAGCGGCACGGTAATAGCCTCAGGCGGTATGGGCATCGGCAGCCCCGATCGCGCAGATGCGGTCTTTAAGGCAAGCTTTACGTCAAACCCCGTCTTTACCGCAAATATCCTGCTTGCCTCGGCACGTGCCGTTTGCCGACTTGCACAAGAGGGAAGGTGGGGCGCATTCACCGTTTTTGATATCCCACCTCGGTATTTTTTGAGGGGCGGGGAGAGCGTGCTATAAAAAAGTGGCGGGGTACTTGCGCACCTCGCCACCTGTATTTTTATATCTTATGCTTTGTTTGCAGAACCGAACAGCTCGATCTTCTCGCGTACGGTAGCCTTGATAGCCTCTACGCCGGGAGCGAGAAGCTTACGGGGGTCAAAGCCCTTACCGGAGAGATCCTTGCCCTCCTCAACGTACTTGCGGGTAGCAGCCGCGAATGCGAGCTGGCACTCGGTGTTAACGTTGATCTTGGAAACGCCAAGAGAGATAGCCTTCTTGATCATATCCTCAGGAATACCTGTACCGCCGTGGTGAACGAGGGGCATATCGCCAACCTTCTCGCTGATCTTTGCGAGAACGTCAAAGTTAAGACCTGCCCAGTTTGCGGGATACTTACCGTGGATGTTACCGATACCTGCAGCAAGCATAGTGACGCCGAGATCAGCGATCATCTTGCACTCGTTAGGATCAGCAACCTCGCCTGCGCCT
>JAZRLU010000257.1:0-2116 GCA_045647045.1 Eubacteriales bacterium | reverse complement strand
CCCTCGGGAAGCTTATCAAGCTCTTGGAATACGTATTTTACGTTTATGTTTTTACCTGCAAGGTGCGATGACATAAGATCGCAGAAATCACGCTCTATTTCGTGCTTTATTATAAAGGTAACGTCGCGGAAGCCTGCCTCTATGGCATCGTATATTGAATAATCAATAATAACGTGCCCCCACTCGTCAACCGCATCTATCTGTTTAAGCCCGCCGTAACGCGAGCCCATACCTGCGGCAAGAACCACAAGCTCGGGATTTTTCATACTGCTTCTCCTTAAGGAATTTTCGTTATAAATATATTATATACCCACGCGATGGAAAATTCAAGGTACTATCGCACTTTGTTTTATAAATTTTCTCCATTATGCACAAAGATACGCTTATTTTTTACACACACAGGCATAAAATAATTGAAAAGTTTGCTTTTGATATTGAAAAAGCGCAAAAAAGGTTGTATAATGGAAATAAAAAACGAGGTAACAGACATGAGCGAGCTTCACATAGTTGATCACCCCTTGATCCAGCACAAGCTTACCATTATGAGAAGAAAGAATACGGCATCCAAGGATTTCCGTACACTTCTTGACGAAATAGCAACCCTTATGGGATACGAGGTAACAAGAAACCTTCCCCTTGAGGATATAGAGATCGAAACACCCATTTGCAAGACCGTGCAAAAGCGTATAGCAGGCAAAAAGCTTGCGATAATCCCCATTTTGCGCGCAGGACTCGGTATGGTAGACGGACTTCTTAAGCTTGTTCCCGTTGCAAGAGTTGGTCATATAGGACTTTACCGCAATGAGGAAACACACGAGCCCGTAGAATACTACTGCAAGATGCCCAAGGATATTGCAGACAGATTTGTAATCATAGTTGACCCCATGCTTGCCACCGGAGGATCCGCAATAGATGCTATCACCATGGTAAAGCGCCGCGGCGCAACCAATATTGTTTTTATGTGCCTTGTTTCCGCACCCGAGGGCGTTAAGGCGGTGCAGGCAGCACATCCCGACGTTGATATTTACACGGCAGCACTTGATGAAAGACTTAATGAGAACGCATACATCGTTCCCGGTCTCGGAGATGCCGGAGACAGGATCTTTGGTATAAAATAATATGCGCGAGTTCGTAATCGACCGTAACGATGCGGGGCAAAGACTTGATAAATTTATTACCAAGGCACTTGATATTCCGCAAAGCCTGCTTTATAAGTCTATACGCTTAAAGAAGATCAAGGTAAACAGAAAGCGCGCAGAGGCTGCACAAAAGCTTGAAGTTGGAGACACTGTGCAATGCTTTCTCGCCGAGGAATTCTTCGAGCGCGGACGCAGCGCGGGCTACTCTGAATCGGTATCGATGAGCAAGGAAACGCTTTCGCATATCGGAAGCGAGATAAACGTTGTTTACGAGGATGAAAACATACTGCTTGTAAACAAGCCTGCAGGTATATCCGTGCACGAGGACGAGCAATCACGCTCAAATACCCTTATATCACACATTGTAAGCTATCTTTACGCAAAGGGTGAATACGACCCCGAGCGCGAGGCAAGCTTTGTGCCTGCCTTATGCAACCGTATAGACAGAAATACGCAGGGTATAGTTATTGCCGCAAAGAATGCGCAGGCGCTGCGCGTGATGAACGAGAAGATCAAGGATCGGCAGATCGATAAGTATTATCTTGCCGCCGTGCACGGTATTCCAAGCCCACGCGAGGCAACGCTTACGGGCTTTCTTATAAAGGATGAAAGAACGAACACGGTTAAGGTCTACGATAAAAATGCACCGCGCGGTGCAAAGAGCATAAAAACCAAGTACCGCGTTATTGCAACCGCAAATGGCAGCGCCTTGCTTGAAGTAGAGCTGCTTACGGGCAGAACGCACCAGATACGCGCGCACCTTGCGCACGTCGGGCATCCGCTTGTTGGTGACGGAAAGTACGGCATCAATAAAACGGACAGAGCGAAGGGATATAAGCATCAAGCGCTTTGCTCTTACCGCTTGCGCTTCTCGTTTAGCGGTGAGCCTACCGTTCTTGATTATCTCAACGGCAAGGAGTTTTCCATACCAAAAAACGAGATATACTTTACAAAGGACTACTTTAAATAAAGAAATA
>JAZRLU010000256.1:0-2122 GCA_045647045.1 Eubacteriales bacterium | reverse complement strand
TACCTGTGCCTCGGGCTCGGTGCTCCTTGCCGCCATACATCTTGCAAGAGACTCAACGTGCGCTACGAACGATGAATCCGAGAAGGGCATCGGTATACATATATCCGCACCTGCCTCCGTAGCTTCAACAAGCACGGATTGCTTGTTTATCGGTGAGGCGAGAATAAAGCCGGTTGCATCGCAGCTGCTCTTAAGCGCTCTTATAACTCCGATACCGTCTATACCCGCCATCCAAAGCTCGCATACAATAATATCGTAGTGTGTGCGCCGTGCAAGCTCGGTAGCCTCCGTGCTGCTTGCGCATTCATCCGTGCAGGTGTGCCCGGCAGCTGCCAGCGCGCCGACCATACGCCGCCTTTCATCACCGCTTTCGCCAACGATAAGGATCTTAAGTGATTTTTCCATTTGAGTTAATTCTCCTTCTTTTGATTGTTTATTGGTTATTTTTGGTAACAAATACATTTTACCACAAAATTCCAATATAATCAATACAAATTACCGCCAATTGGGCGTGAAGATTTAGATATTAAATTGGTAAAATTTACCAAAACAGACAAGATCCGCCAAAGCACGACGGCAAACGTGCAGGGAAGAGCGGTGTGCAAAATTAATCCGCTTTTCGGGCTCGATAGCGTAAAATGGCATTTTTTTGCCTGTTTTTTGCAAAATTTACCTATGCATTTGGCTTTATTTGGCAGATGCGGCGCAGGTAATAAATGTAAGCCGAAAAATGCACGTGAACCGCCTTCGTTTCTAAATTGTTAAAAAGTTAAAAACGGCAAAAATATTTTATATTTTACTTGCAAAATCAAATAATATATGGTATACTCTATTTGTGAGAAGTGGACTTTCGGCAGAAAATGCTTCTTGCGCCTACTACGTTATAATAAAACAAGGAGATAAATCACCCATGAACACTAATGTAACAAAGAACAGTTACGTAAATTCCTGGATCGCCGAGATGGCAGAGATGGTTAACCCCGCTGATATACTGCTTATCGACGGTACCGAGCAGCAGGCAGAGATGCTTCGTCAGCAGGCTCTTGCAAGCGGCGAGCTTGAAAAGCTTAACGAGGAGAAGCTTCCCAACTGCTATCTTCACAGAACCGCAGTTAACGACGTTGCACGTGTTGAGCACCGTACCTTTATCTGCACAACCGAGAAGGCTGATGCAGGTAATATCAACAACTGGATGGCACCCGCAGAGTGCTACGAGAAGCTTTCCAAGCTTTATCGCGGATCCTACACCGGTAAGACGATGTATGTAATCCCTTACTCTATGTCCGTTGTTGGCTCCGATTTCGCAAAGTACGGTATCGAGCTTACCGACTCTATCTACGTTGTTCTTAATATGCTTATCATGACCAGAGTTGGCCTTAACGTTCTTGATGCACTTGGAGACAGCCCTGATTTCATCAAGGGTCTTCACGCTTGCGCAAACGTAGACGAGGAGAACAGATACATCTGTCACTTCCCCGAGGACAATACCATTTGGTCTGTTAACTCTGCATACGGCGGAAACGTTCTTCTCGGTAAGAAGTGCTTCGCACTCCGTATTGCATCCTACCTCGGTAGAAAAGAGGGCTGGATGGCAGAGCATATGCTCATTCTCGGTCTTGAAAATCCCAACGGTGAGGTTAAGTACATCACCGCTGCATTCCCCTCCGCTTGCGGAAAGACCAACCTTGCAATGCTTATTCCCCCCGAGATCTACTCCAAGCAGGGCTATAAGGTATGGTGCGTAGGTGACGATATTGCTTGGCTTAGAGTTGGTAAGGACGGCAGACTCTGGGCAGTTAACCCCGAGAACGGATTCTTCGGCGTTGCTCCCGGTACTAACGAGAAGTCCAACCCCAATGCACTTCACACCGCTATGCGTGACACCATCTTCACCAACGTTTGCCACAATCTTGATGACAATACCGTTTGGTGGGAAGGTCTTGACAACAATCCTCCCAAGAACGCTATCAACTGGAAGGGTGAGAAGTGGGATTACACCAAGTATGACAAGGCAGATAAGGTTAACACCTCCGGTGCTCATCCCAATTCTAGATTTACCGCTATGGCTGCTAATTGCCCCTGCCTTTCCGATAAGTTCAACGATCCCGCAGGCGTTCCGATC
>JAZRLU010000255.1:0-1608 GCA_045647045.1 Eubacteriales bacterium | reverse complement strand
CACCCGCAAGCACCGGAACGGTTTAAATAATTTTAATAATAAAACGGGCAGGGCGAGCCGAAGGGGTACGCCTTGTCCGTTAATTTATTTACTGTATTAGGTTGCGGGATACGGGAAATATTCTTCGAGTCCAAAATATTTTACAAGATATCTTGCCACGCCATCCTCGGCGTTCGTATAGTCGGTAACGTTCGGTATGCGGTCTCTTACGGCGCTTGCGGCATTTTTCATAACTACGCCGTGCGCGGCGGTAAGCAGCATATCAATATCCCCAAAATCGTCACCAAAGGCAACGGTGCCTCTTATATCCTCGCCCATCAGGTCAAGCAGCGCAAGCATAGCCTGTGCCTTCGTGGCGCCAAGGGCGTTGATGCGCTTGTACTCTCCGCCGAAATAGGAGAAAATGTCAAGCGCGTATTCACGTGCCAAAGCTTCAAGCTCTGCATCGCACGTGGATGCTATAACAAGCTTTTCGGCGGCAAGGGGCGTGAACGTGTCAAAATCCGTAGCACAGCTGTCAGCCCTGCGCGCATACGGCTCGTTCGTATAGCTTACGTCTCCTACCTGCACGGATATCGCGCGGCAAATGGGTAAAAGCTTCGGTATTATGGCGCCAACGGTATCTTTCGGGATAAGCCTTTGCCATATGGGCTCGCCGTTTTTATCAAGTATAGTGCTGCCGCCGTTGATTATCGCGTAGTCGGGGCGCACCGTCTCAAATATCTCCCTTTGAAAGGGGCAGGAGCGTGCTGTGTCTATAACCGTAACGTGACCGCGCTCCTGCAGACCGCGCAGAACACGTAGTGTATAATCACTCACGGATGCGCTCTTGTCAAGCAGGGTATCGTCAAGATCAAAAAATATGCAGCTCACCTTACGCTCTCCTTCCGGAAGCCTCGGTTACCTTAAGAATCTTTTCACGAAGCGCGCGCGTTGCATAGCTTTTAGAAAGACGGTAGGTCCAGTTTCCGTATGGAACGGAGGGGGTGTTTATTCTGCCCCTTGCATTCGTTTGCTCAAGATAATCCTGCATAGGAATTACGCAAAGATTACTGCGGCTTTCCATAGCAAGGCGCACAAGCGCGGCGCACTCGCTCTCACCCTCGCGCAGGGGGCACTCGCGCAAGAAGCGCGCCCTCGTTTCGGCATCAAGCTCTTTTGCCCAAGAGCGTGTGCAATCCGAATCGTGCGATGCCGTATAAACAACAGAGTTTGAGTGCTTATACGTGCGCGGAAGATATTCGTTATCGTCCTCAAAGAATGCAAACTGTAAAAGCTTCATACCGGGGAACTCCGTGCGGCGCAAAAGATCGCGCACGTCATCCGTAATAAGACCAAGGTCCTCGGCTATTATACGCGCCCTTGGGAAAACCTCGCGCACACGCCTGAACAGGCGCAAGCCGGGTGCCTCTATCCACTCGCCGCGCTTCGCGTTCTCATCACCGTAGGGGATAGAGTAGTAGCTTGCAAAGCCGCGGAAATGGTCGATTCGCAAAATATCGTAAAGCTTAAATGCACGCTCTATACGCGCAAGCCACCAAGTAAAGCCGTCGTTACGCATTCTTTCCCAGTCGTATATGGGGTTGCCCCAAAGCTGACCGTCCTCGG
>JAZRLU010000254.1:0-2844 GCA_045647045.1 Eubacteriales bacterium | reverse complement strand
CCTCGTCAACGTCAAAGTCCATAGCAGGCTCTCTCTCTGTAGGATCGGCTTCAAGCTCAAATCCGTTCTTTTCAACGGTATCATCGGTATCTGTGCATACGGGAGCGGAATTCACCTCATCGGTATTCTCTTCCTCTTGCTCATCTACCTGTTCTTTAACCTCTTCTGTAACCGCAGAAGCCGACACGGTACCGTACTTGGCATCCGCATTGCGGCGTGCCTCCTCTTCCATACGGCGTCTTATTTCTCTTGCGCGCTCAAGGGCGGATTCTCTTTGAAGTGATGCATTTGCCATCTCCTTCTCGATACGCTCTGCCTCTATGCGTACCTCCTCCCTCTCACGAAGGCGTGCTTCTGCCTCCATCCGCTCCTTTTCAAGAGCGGCGCGCTCTGCTTCAGCCCTTGCCTCGGCATCGGCCTTTTCCTTTGCAAGGCGATCGCTTTCCTCCTTTGCCTTTCTTGCAGCCTCGGCAAAGAGAAGCTTATCTCTTACTCTTTCCTTTTCCTCAAGCTCCAGCTGGGCACGGTATCTTTCCTCTGCCCTTCTGTTTTCTTCAAGAGCCGTGTTAAGGCGAGTACGAAGGTCCTGCGCCTGCACTGTGAGGGTTGAATTTTCTTCTTTTACGGAAGCGAGCTCTGCACATGCATCGGCAAGCTTGTTTTCAAGCTGCGCGGCATTTTCTTCTGCCGAGGAAAGCTTTTGGCTTACCTCGCTAAGCTGTGCTTCAAGCATATCGGCTCTTGCGCTTACGTCCGCATTTGCACCGATAGCGGCATCAAGCCTACCGTCGGCAAGCGTTTTTGCCTCTTCAAGCGCGGCGCATTTTGCCTCTGCCTCGCGAAGCTTTGCTTCAAGCCTTTCTATCTCTACCATAAGAGCGAGTATATCCTCGTTATCGGATGCACCGGTAGAACCGTCTCCAAGATACTCACCCTCGGACTCGGTAACGGAAACGGGGGCTTTTTCAAACACCGCCTCTTCCTCTTTTACCTCGGTATCGGGCACATCAATTACGGCTGCCTCGGCGGTAACGGTTTGCTCTGCCTGCTGCTCCTCGGTTACCTTTTCTATCTCAATGCGCTCAAATCCGTTTTCGGTAAATACGAACTCGGCTCCCTTTTCATCCACCTCGGGTGCAGTATCCTCGGTAAGCTCAAACTCCACCTGCGGATATTCCTTACCGAGATCAAATTCAAGCTCGGGCTTGGGTTCTTCCTCGGCTATATCGGCTGCGGTATCATCCGCAACGGCGTATTCCTCACCTCTTTCGGTGCTTTCAAGATACACACGGCGCAGCGCCTCTGTTGCGGCATTCGTATCGCTTACGGGCTCTACGTTTACAACGGGGACCTCAACGCCGCACTTCTGCAAAATCTGTGCAAGCTTGTCCGACACCTCGGAGGCGTGCGACTCTATCTCAACCGTAGTGCCGCCCTTTGTAAGCTCGCCCTTCTTTACCGCGCGCTTGATAAGCTCACGCCACTCGGTGATATTCTTTCTGCCCATGGCGTTTCTATACTTATCGGAATTCATATAAACGAGGAAGCGATACTCCTTTTCGCGTATCTTCTGCGATACGTTTTCACCGATCTCGAATACTATGCTATCGGCAACAACGTTATCGTTTACGCTGTATGCAACGGCAGAATCCTTCCTTGTCCACCTGATCCAGAAATCACGCGGTGCGCATCCCTTGGCGGACATAAGAAGACGGCGGTAGGTAACGTTTTCGGAGGTATGCTCCATATACGTATCGGGGGCGAAGAACAGATCGAGCTCGATCGAGCTTGCCGCAAGACCGCTTACGCCGCAGGCACGCTCTATTACAGCGGTAAGCTGGCGCGCCATCTCATCAACGAAGGTTTGCGAATACTTGCCTACGAGCATCAAATAATCCTTGCCGCTGAAGGAAACGTTCATCTTAACGAGACCTTCCTCGTAATACCTGCCCCTGCCGTTAAGTGCGTTTGCAAACGCCATAGGCACCTCGGAGGTAAGCTCAAAATCTATTTTATCGCCAACAAAGGCATAAGGATTTCCACCCTCAAAATCAGCCGCCGATGCGGTATTCCACCTTATCCAACAGGTTGTAACGGAATCGGTAGTAACAACGGTCAGGGGATAATAACGGAATCCGTCCTTTACAAAATTGTCACCAAGATAGTCCTCATACATCTGTATACCAACCATCTCATCACCGTATACGGCACAGAGCTTGGGGCAAAGATCATCGTTTATACTCGCAACGAAGGCATCACTCATCGTTTGCTCAAGAATTTTATTGTGCTTAAGGTCTATTCTCATATAAATGACCGTCCTTTCTTTAAGCTTTGGTTATACTGTTACGATTATATTTTAACATAGCTTTTTAGAAATTGCAAGATTTAACGCGCGAAAGTTTTAAATATTTTACATTCGACCTTATGCGACACTCACGCCGCCGCAAAAAACAAAAGGCCGCCCCGGCAAAAAGCCGAGGCAGCCCTTGTGGGATAGCAGATGCCGGCGTGCGCAGGCTCTTATCCCTATTTATTCGGAGGCATAGCGCCGCCGCTTTTATTACTTCTGAAGAAGGTGAATAGCGAAGCCGGATATCTCGCCCTTGAAGTAAGCAAACTTGGGCTTACCGGTCTTTTCGTCATAGGTGATGCTGTTCTCATCAAACTCAAAGCCCATTCTCTTGAAGTAAGCCATTGCTCTGTCAACAAAGTTGGTGCGGATAGCGATGTGGCCGCACCTGCCGGGACCCTTGGAGGTCATAAACTCAAATGCCTCGCCTGCGAAGTTGGACTAGCTGGTTTCACGGAGGGGCATACCGAACATAAGCTCAAAGAGCTTTGCAC
>JAZRLU010000253.1:0-4736 GCA_045647045.1 Eubacteriales bacterium | reverse complement strand
TCCATTACCATTGCCATTTCAAGGAAGGGCAAAAGGATCTCCACCATCTGACCTGAAACGGGGCTTTGCGATTGGCTGTACTGTACTATCTTATCGGCAAGATTAGACACACTTGCCTTGTACTGCTCAACCTGCTTCTTTTTCTGAAGCTCTGCGAGCTGCTTTTCAAGAGCGGTATTAGTGGGTGATTGCACACTTTCTGCAGTTAATTTTGCCATTTATAAATTCTCCTTAGTGCCGACATCTTTGTGCCGACTGAATAAAATTTGCATTTTGGTTTTGTATGCGCTTTTGTTGCATTGTGCGGTTGTAAAAAACGGTATTTCAGCCTATCACATATTTCTTCTGAACATATGACCTATAAGAGGCTCTTTGACAAGCTTGCCGTTTTCATCATAGCCGATATTAACAAAGCAGGTGTTCTTTTCCTTTAAAAATTCGGTAAGCGCACCGCTCATCTCATAATCGGAGCTATTAGACCTTTTTACCCGTGTAGGATCGTTTTTCAGGTTATCCACCGCCAGATAAATACGGTTATCCGCATCACTTGAATTAAACGTATCAAATGCAGGACGGCTGTATCGGTCTATCGACCTATCACAGATATCACGCGCAAGCTTCTTGGTTTTCGCCGAAAATGCCATAAGCAGCCTTTTGCGGCGTATGATACGCATAATGCGCCATCCCGGTGCAGAGCATCTTTTCTCTATCTCTCGGCTACTGTCCACAACCTGCTTTAAGCTGCGGTGAACGTTAGCTATCAGGCTTACGTTTGCCTCGAGATCGAATACGGACATTTTGTGTACGTTTTCTCTTAGTACAAGAGAAATATCGAGAACCGGAAGCACGCTGCATATCATTCTGCCGGATACGGGGGACTGCAGCTTGCTGTACTCCGCGACCGTAGATGCAATATCGTTTATAGTTGCAAGGTAAGCGTTAACGTATGGCTCAGGGTTATCCTTACACCTGCGGTCATACCGTAACGCCGATTCAAGAATTTCCATAACCGAGCGCTCCTGAGGATCTATTAAAGATCCTCGGAGTAGGTGGAGTCGGTAGAACGGGTGAACGTTCTGCCCATTCCGTCGTTACCTGCGGGTGCGGGAACGGGTGCGTTGCCGTCTGAGGTGTAACCGAGGTTATCAAACTTTGCGCCCTTAGAGGCAAGAAGATCTCTTACGCCGGGGCTCATCTCGTAGGGAGTGGGTGCGCCGGAGTTGCCCCTGTGCTTTCTGCCGTTCATCTTTTCTATAGCGCGGCTCATCTCGGCAGGGATAGTACCGAAAATAGAACGCATTTCGTGTGCCATTTCATAGAAATCGGTAACCTGCTCGCAAATTGCCTTTGCACGTGCGCGGTTGTTTGCCTTTGCCTTGGCCATCATTATCTTGCGCTTAAGGCGGCGAAGCCAGGTGTACTTGATGCCGATAGTGGATGCCATTATCTGCTGGCTTGACTCCATGGTCTGATCAAGTATATTCATTGCATTACCGATAAGCCCCATAACCGAATCAAGCTCGGTCATAGTATCGATAATTCCCTCCATTACCATAGTAACCTCAAGGAAGGGTACAAGAACCTCTACCATCTGTGCGGATACGGGGCTCTGCGACTGGCTGTACTTAACTATCTTATCAGCAAGCTCTGATACGCGAAGGCTGTACTCCTCTCTTTGCTTTTTGAGAGCGAGCTCCTTTTGAAGGCCTATTAATTTGCTGCTCTGCGCAGACGGTTGCATACTGTCTAACATTTGCTGCTGTGATGCCATAACTGTTATCTCTCCTTGAATTTTATCAATTTAAAGTAACGCAAGCCTTGATGGCGTTTGCGATATTGAGCTTTTCGTTATCACGGTTGTCAAACCAATCGTGGATAAAGACTCTGTGCAGCTTCCAGCCGCGGGATTTAAGTATGTTGTAATACTTGATATTTGCATCGATGTAATCTCTGCCCGCAGCGCTTCTTTCACACCATATAGCAAGCTGTGCTTCGCTCATATCGGGAGAAAGAATTACTATGGGAAGTCTTACGGAGCCATCCGTTGCACCGCAGTTTATAACAACGCGCTCCTCGGAAATTCCAAGCTCGCCGATAATATAATCGGCAACCGAGCGAATAAATCCGGGGCGAGAGGTATCGCCTGACGAAATGAACTGCATTCTTCCGTCACGGTCAAACTTTTCTGCTATTGCAAGGTAATCCTTGATAAAGCGATTGTCTATCTCTGTATGGAGTACGGAATGGATAATGGTAACCGAGCTCTTTGCACGGGTTACGGCAACGTTGAAGATACACTCACCGAACGAGCCGCGGCCAAGATCGCCGTACGCCTCTCTTATCTTACCGTCCTTACCTCTACCGTAGGTAAGCGAGATGATCATATGATCGGTCTCCTGACCCTGAACGGTTTCGATGGTCTTGAAGAAGATAAGCTTTTCGGGAAGATCGTCAAAGTTATCAAGTGCCCTGCCTATCTTTGCCTTAAGCTGAAGATCGGACTTAACGAGCGACTCTATCTTGGAAAGCTGTGCTTCACCGAAGGCAACCACGCCTACAGACTCGGAAAGCTTACCCGTTGCCTCGTCATAGTAGGTGTCAAAGTGGAGCGCAAGCTCGCGCACCGCTGCCATAGCCTCCTCGGTGTTAACGCCACCCTCGCTTCTGCCCTCGGGAATATATACGTCCTTGAAGCCGAGGCCTGCCGCACGGGGTACGGATGCAGGGAAGGTCTTCATATAGGGGTAATATCTTGACTGGGAGAACGCGATAAGCGACTCTGTTTTAGATCTGTAATGGCATACAAGCTCGCAGGTATCAAACTGCTTGGAGTGAAGCGCAAGGGCAAGCACCGACGTTTCGGGCGAAAGGTTGGTCATTGTGCCCTGATCGCTTACTACCGTATGCTCTGCCGCCTTTGTGAAGTGCCTGATGGGGGGCATCTGCCACTCATCACCAACAAGCACGAGCTGCTTTGTACGGAAGAGCACGGGAAGGATCTTTGTAGGCTCAAGCTGGCTTGCCTCATCTACGATAAGCACGTCGAAATCGGAGAATGCGGGGCTGCCGAAGAGCACGCTTACCGTTGCGGGGGATACAAGCATACACTTCTTAAGCTTGAGTATGGACTCGCCGTGAAGCTTGAATATACGGCGAAGATTATTTATACTGTCACGCGAGGAGTTGAGGAAGGCGAAGGCGTTCTTATCCTCTGCCTTTACTCTCTGAATGCAAGACTCGCGTACGGTCTTTACGTTGAATGCGCGGAGCTTATCGTCAGACTCGGCATAGATATCCATCTGGCGTGCGATCTCATCGCCCCTGCCGTTAACCGTGCCGAAGGTTGCGCGCTTTGCAAGAGCGCCGAGACGGTAAGCGGAATTTTCAAATATATCCTGATAAGGAATGCTGCCGTTTTCCATATAGCCGCGCTCGAAGGGATTGAAGAATGCGGTAAGGGATACCGCGTAACGCTCCCAGCGCCTTGCACGCTGTGCAAGATATTTTTCTGCGGCATTGAGCACCGCTCTGTCATTGCACTCCGCAAGGAAGATATCAAGATCTGCTATACGTATACGGTTGGAATACTCGGAGTAGGACGTGGGGAACGCCTCTCTTCCCGCGCTTTCGATAGCCGCGATAGCCGCCGCTATTGCAACGGAAAGATCCGTGCCGTTTGCCGTAACCGCCTCAACGGATGCCGCAAGCTGCTCGCAGGGGATATCTGCTACCGCATCGGAGAAGATGAAATCGGCAACCGCAAGCACTCTTTGTGCCTCGCGCTTATATTCGGCAAGCAACGGATAGGTAGCACCCGCTGCGGAGTAACGCTCGCTATCACCGAAGAATGCGGCGAGTGCGGATGAAAGGGTGCGCTGCACGCTTGCGATGGCGTATGCTGCGCGTACGTCTGCCACGGTGCCTGCAATAGAGCATCCCGCATTGTCAAACGCGCGGCAAAGATCATCGTAGCCGGTAACCGCAAGGTCAAGATAACCGATAGCGGTAGAGCCGGATGCAAGTGCCTTTTTGTAAAGAGTGAGTATCGCTTCCCTCTCCTCAGGGCTGATAGATCTCTTAAAGAGTGATGCAAGCTCACCGTCAAGATCAAGGATATTGTTCTCGCACGTGTGGATATCCTCAAGCTCGCCTATTGCATCAACGATCTGCTCAAAGGTGGGATTTCTTAAGTAGCTTATCTCGCAAAGCTCAAGGAAAGCCGTTTTGGGCGCACCGAAGAAGATGAGGGGCTGCTTCTTTCCGCGATACTTGGCAAGAAGGGGCACCGCATCCTTGATGCGGTCAAGCGTTTCCTCGGTCATATTGTTCGGGAATACGTTATAGATATTTTCTACGTGCTGAAGTATCTGTGCCTTCTCTTTTTCGATCTTATCGATGATAAGAGTAAGCTGAAGCATCTCTATGATGCGCGTACCGTAAAGAAGATCGCGGTACTTGTAAATGGTTTCAAGCTCGGAGCGCTGAAGGGTAGGATCAAGAGCCTCGCTCATTACAAGCGCAAGGTCCTTATCAAAGGTTTCGGTATATGCTATCTCGCGCGAACCGAGATCCTCCTCGTTTACCACAGCGGCGCTGTAAAGTGCCGCACGAAGGGGCTCTATTGCCTCGCGGTTCTTGGTAAGGTAGTCAAGCACGGTCTCACGGCTGACGGGCTCACGGAGAAGATCGCGCAGCGCCATAAGATTTACCTTGCCGATATCGGCAATGCCCTCGCC
>JAZRLU010000252.1:0-5068 GCA_045647045.1 Eubacteriales bacterium | reverse complement strand
AAGCCTTGGGGCACAGCACACGCGATAGCTTGCTGCCGCGGAACGGTAGATGCACCGTTTGCTGTTATAAATGCAGACGATTATTACGGCAAGGATGCTTTTGTTAAAATATATAATTTCCTCAAAGCGCTCCCCGAGGGTGAAAATTCAAAATATGCAATGGTAGGCTACAAGGTAGGCAATACCGTTACAGAGGAGGGAACCGTATCGCGCGGAGTATGTAAGGTAGAGGGCGGTATGCTTACCGGCATCAGGGAAACCGCCGGCATCGGTATTGACAGCGAGGGAATATACTATACCGATAACGGGCAGAGGATCGATCTTGATCCCGAAACCGTTGTATCAATGAATATATGGGGCTTTTCTCCCTCTTATATAGACGAGTGCTATGCACGCCTTGAGAGCTTCCTTGCACAAAATCTTGATAAGAATCCCGAGAAGTGCGAGTTCTATATGCCCACAGTTATATCCGATATGCTTGCAGAGGGTAAGGCAAGCGTAGAGGTTCTTGAAAGCCGTGATAAATGGTACGGTGTTACTTACAAAGAGGATAAGCCTAAGGTTGTAGAGGCATTCCGCCGCCTTACAGAGAGTGGAGCATATCCCGAAAATTTCTGAGGTGTAAAATGGATTTCAAAGAATATCTTGAGCTTGCCGAATCGGGAGACGAAGCGGCTATGTATTACGTAGGATCGTCATACTATGACGGTACTGCAGAGGGCGATCCGCGTGAGTTTTGCGATAAAGCGCGGTATTGGCTTGAAAGATGTGCCGCCGCAGGAAAAAATGCGCATGCAATGCGTAAATGCGGCATTTGCTATGAAAACGATAATCGCCCTACCGAGGCTATTGCAATGTACCGTGCTGCCGCAGATCTCGGAGATGCGGAATCTATGTATAGGATCGCAGAGTATTATACAAGTGACGAGGGCGCTTTTGAAGGGCTTGCCGATACGCTTGCAGATAAGGCAAAAGAGCTTTATCTTTCCGCATATCGCGGCGGTTATACCCGTGCGCGTTCATCCCTTTTGGGAATGGGTGTTGACGTAAGTGATATAAAGGATATCCCCGATCTCGTTGTTAACGATCTTCTCTTTGACGTTTCCTACGGGCTTATGCACGCCGAGTTTGAGCTTGGCCACCTTTACATACGCGAGGATCTTAACTACAATCTTTTCTCAGAGGCTATGATGCTCTTCCGCCGCGCGCACGAGCGCGGTCATTCGCCGTCAACCTACTTTTTAGGCTATATGTATGAGCACGGGGTTGGTGTTAGAAAGGATAAGGCAGAGGCTCTTAAGTTGTATTCCATTGCGGCAGAGGGCGGTATGCTCGGCAGAGATTATTCTAGCTATGCAAGGGAAGCTTACAACAAGCTTATGTCGAAAAAATAAGGAGATTTAGGATATGGAGATAAAGAAGATTTCAACGCCCGATGCACCTGCGGCAATAGGACCGTATTCGCAGGCGATCGTAGTCGGCAATATGCTTTATACCTCGGGTCAGATACCGATCGATCCCAAAAGCGGTGCGGTATGCGGCAGTGATATAACCGCGCAGGCAGAGCGCGTTATGCAAAATATTGCAGCCGTTCTTCGCGAGGCGGGTACCGATTTTACAAAGGTAGTAAAAACCACCTGCTTCCTTGCCGATATGGCGGATTTTGCCGCCTTTAACGAGGTGTATGCAAGATATTTCACGTCATTCCCCGCGCGCAGCTGCGTTGCGGTAAAAACCCTGCCCCGCGGCGTTCTTTGCGAGGTGGAGGTCATTGCGGTTATCTGATTTAATTCACAGACGGAAAATATAAAGGAGAAACGGTATGATAGTTTCAACACAAACTCACTTTTTCGCAGATACATACGGTCTTGAAGCATCTATAGAGATGCTTGCCGATGCAGGCTTTGAGGGCCTCGATCTGTCGATGTTTTCGCTCAACACTCCCATATTCGGTGACGGTTATAAGGAGTACGCAGAAAAGATCCGTGCAATAGCCGATCGCCGCGGAGTTAAGTTTGTTCAGGCACACGCTCCCTTTGGTGGCGGATATGAAAAGTATATGGCTGATAAGGTGCCTCTTTTGCCCCGTGCAATGGAATTTTCCGCTTTGCTCGGTATAACCAATATTGTAATTCACCCTATTCAAAAAGGCATTTACTACGGTAATGAAGAGGCGCTGTTTGATATGAACGTTGAGTTCTACCGCTCTCTTGCACCCTATGCAAGAAAGTACGGTATCAAAATTGCCATTGAAAATATGTGGCAGCGCCACCCCGTAACAAAGCATATTTGTGATGACGTTTTTGCAGATCCCAAAGAGCTTGCAGCAATATATGATGCACTGAGCGATCCCGAGGTATTTACGGTATGCCTTGATCTTGGCCACGTTGCTCTTTGCCAAAGAGAGCCCGAGGATGCTATAAGAACGATAGGCTCCCGTATAGGCTGCCTTCATATCCACGACGTTGATTATGTAGACGATCTTCATACGCTTCCCGGCGTTGGTAAGATAAAGTGGAATAAGGTATGCGATGCACTTGCCGAGATAGGATATACGGGCTGCTATAACCTTGAGGCGGATAACTTCCTTCGCGGCTCTATTCTCCCCGAGCATCACGCTATGGCTGCAAAGTATATGTATGAATCCAGCCGCGTGTTTGCAAACAGAATAGAGGCGGCGCTGGCGGCAAAATGATACGGTACAAATCGTATCTATAAGAAGAACGGACGGGGTAATTTCCCCGTCCGTTCTTTGCTTTATTAAGCTAAGCCCAAAATGAGCTTATTCCTCCATAAGCTTTCTTGCACAAGCAGCGATCATATCAGCCGTGCCCTCAATGCCGAGGGTAGAGGAGTTTATCGCCATATCGTAATTGTCGTACTTGCCCCACTTGTTACCCGTGTAGAAGTTGTAGTAGGATGCACGGCGCTTATCGGTCTTGTTGATAACGTCGATTATCTGGGATGATTTAAGCTCGGGGTGCCTGATTTGCACTCTTTCCTTTCTGTGCTCAAGATCACCGTATATAAAGAGGCGGAATACGTTTTCCTCATCGCGGAGAACGTAATCGGAGCAGCGACCGATGATTATGCAGCTGCCTTCCTTTGCATAGTTCTTTATAACCTCGGATTGAAGGATAAAGAGCTTATCGTTAATAGGCATCTTATAACCGAAGTGTATAGACGTGCCAACAACGTTAGAGCCCATTGCAAGCGTATAAAGCAGGCTGTTTGCTGCGGATTCGTCCGTCTTTTTAAGCACGTCCTCATTGAGATTTCCCTTGGCAGCCGCATCTGTGATAAGCTGCTTATCGAAAATCGGAATACCAAGCTGTGCGGCAACCCTTTCGCCTATTTCTCTGCCGCCGCTTCCGTATTGGCGTGCAATTGTAATAACTATCTTTTTAGCCATAGTGAAATCTCCTTTTCCGTGTAATGGTAGTTCTATGAATAAATTTTAGCACATTTTTTTCGATTTGTAAATAGCTTGGGGCTAAAAATGAATAAAAAAACTTGAATTAATCTTGAAAACGTGTTAAAATGTACTAAAAACGGAAAGCTATGGAGACCGATAATGTATATAACCGAGGAATGGGTAAGGGAACACTTACCGAAAAGAGATATAAAAGGAAATAAGGGCAGCTTCGGTAAGCTTTTTGCCGTTGTAGGCTCGGCAGAATACAAGGGTGCTGCGCACCTCGCGCTTGAAGCGGCACTTCGCGGCGGTGTTGGCTATACTCACGTTGCCGTGGCAGATGAGCAGCTTTATAAAACACTCCTTTGCCGCTTCCCGGAGGCTATCTACCATAGGATCGAAGGTCTTGATAAATGCACACCTCCGCCGTCCTGCGATACCGTGCTTATAGGCTGCGGCTGTGGAGTGTCGGAAGAGCTGTACCGTTTTGTATTAGGCGTGCTTGCTTCCGACGTAAGCTGCGTTATTCTTGATGCCGATGCACTTAATTCGGTTGCAAAATATGCCAAAGATCCCAAAGAGGTGCTTACCCGTGCCGAAAAAAACGTGATAATAACCCCACATCCTCTTGAAATGGCGCGCCTTTTGCACACGTCGGTTGATAAGGTAGAGGAAAGCAGGGAAAAGGTGGCAGATGCGCTCGCGCGCGATACCGGTGCTACCGTAGTACTTAAGGGATACAATACCGTTGTGGCATCGCGGGGTGCACTTAAGATAAACACCACGGGTAGCTCCGCGCTTGCAAAGGCAGGCAGCGGTGATTGCCTCTCGGGCTTCCTTGCATCCCTTGTTGCAACCGGGCTCACGGATGCCCATACCGCCGCCGCAATAGCCGTTTTTATACACGGTATGGCAGGTGATATGCTCTCGCGCACGCTTTCGGATTTCGGTGTTACGCCATCCGATCTGCCGCGCAAGATGGCAGAGGTAACGGCATATCTTACACAGTAAAATAAAGCGGAATCGGTCTTGTGCTTTCGTTACCGATCCCGCTTTTTTATTTGCCGTTCGTTTTTGTCAGCGCTGCATCAAGCGGTAAAGATATTCTGCCGCCTGCTCACGCGTAACGTAGGATTTTAGGTCGGAGTGCTCACCCGTGTCAAATATTCCTGCCTCATACATAGCGCCAACCTCCTCGCGTGCCCATACGGGTACGGTGTAAATTCCGTCTATTTCGGAAAATACCGAGCTATCCGAGCGCAGATTTATCATGTTGGACATTATTATAGCCGCCTCCGTTACGGTTATGGGGTCGGTGGGGCGGAAGTTAAGTGCCTTGCCGTCAAAAGCACCGTTTACAATGCCGCACCGTGCCGCAGTTGCCACGTACGCCACAAGTGACGTGGGGATATCGGCGTTATCGTCAAAGTAGGTGCGCGTTAAGGTGCTGTCAGGCTTTATAGACAGGGCCTTCATAGCCATAGCAACAAACTCCGCACGCGTTACCGTGCCGCTCGGATCAAAATACATATCGTCACCAAGGCGGCTGCCGCTCATTATTCCCAAAGCCGACATGGCAACAGCCGCATTATAGCTTTTGCTCTCGGTCATATCGGCAAAAACGATCTCGCTCATTCTTTCGGTAACGCGTAT
>JAZRLU010000251.1:0-4191 GCA_045647045.1 Eubacteriales bacterium | reverse complement strand
GCTTGGCCTCCGACTTTCCATGATCTCCTCCTGCTGCTTGCGCATCGTTGCCTGATCGGTTCTTCCGCGGTACTTAGCCTTGATCATTTCGATCTTGGGTGTAAGCTTTGCCATAGCGATCTGGTTCTTCTGCTGCTTTATGGAGAAGAAGAGGAACAGAAGCTTGAAGATAAGTGCGTAAAGAAGAAGGGCAAGCGCATAGCTTCCCGTCCAGCTTGAGAACCACGAAAGCATGTATCCCAAGCCTTTATATAGCCAATCGAACATTTAGTGAATTTTCCTTTTCTTTAATTATTTGACTCCTCGGATCCATCTCTCGTCCCGTTCCTGCGGTCGCGGTTAGAAAATCCCACCTCGGGCACTGGGTCGTAGCCACCCTTACAAAAAGGATTGCAGCGCAAAATACGCCACACGGTGAGTATCATACCTACGAAAAAGCCACGCTTCGTAAATGCCTCAATGGCATAGGCAGAGCAGGTTGGAGTAAACCTGCAGCAGGGCGGTTTCAAGGGGGAGATGTATTTTCTGTATAGCTTTATTAAGCCAATCATCAACTGTTTCATTGAATGTACATTCCGAGATTTTTGAAAGCGATATCGAGCTCACGCCCGATCTCGGTGCTTTTTTTGGTCACAGCGGCGCTCCTTGCTGCGATAACTATAAGGTAGCCTGCTTTAAGATTGCCGCTACGCTCGATGGCACGAAGCCCCTCGCGTATAATTCTGCGGCATCGGCTTCGCACTACTGCGCCTCCGACCTTTGTTGATACCGTAATGCCGTAACGGTTTTTGATCTGCTTTCTTGTGTCGCACGCGGCGAGCCTCTTCGCGGCATAATCGGGAAGCACGTATATGGCAAGTGCCGACGTCACAGCTCTCTTGCCCTTGGCATACGCTTTGCCGAAGAGGTGGTTTTCCTTGATCGTTCTGAATTTCATAATTTTTCTCCGTTAAACAAAAACCCCGATAAATGCACTATAGCGCTACTTATCGGGAGGTTTTGTACGTCACGCTTCTGTGACCGGATTAATAGGTGAGACGAGCTCTACCCTTGGCGCGTCTTCTCTTAAGAACTTTTCTTCCGTTGGCAGTAGCCATTCTCTTTCTGAAGCCATGCTCCTTGTTTCTCTGTCTTTTCTTGGGCTGGTATGTTCTTTTCATGATCTGCACCTCCTTGTCAATTTTCTAACGTCTTTATGGTAATCAAAGGACGACCATACGAAAGCAGAATATATTATAATACAAAAAAAACGTTTTGTCAATACCTTTTGTACAATTTATTTTCGTTATTATATATTAAATATATTCGCGCAATATTATTGACAACCGCCGCGATTTATGCTATTATAAATAAATAAGAAAAAAGCAGGAGATATATTATGAGATCCTACAGAGACGACATTGCAAAGGTTATGATAACAGAAGAGCAGATCGATCGCGCAACGACCGAGATCGCAGCCGAGATCGACGAGTATTACAAGGATTCGCAGCACAAGCTCGTTCTTGTATGTATTCTTAAGGGCTCGCTTGTTTTTATGGGCGATCTTATGAAGAAGATATCGCTTCCCGTGGAGATCGACTGTATGAAGGTATCCTCATACGGTGCAGGCACGGAATCAAGCGGTCAGATACATATTGCCCTTGATCTTATCCGCCCCGATATCAGCGAGTGCGATCTTCTTATAGTTGAGGACATTATAGATAGCGGTGTAACGCTCTCTCACCTTACAAAATATCTCACCCTTAAGGGTGCGCACAGCGTACGCACCTGCACCCTTCTTGATAAGCCCTCGCGCCGCAAGGTGGATTTCGTACCCGATCATTGCGGCTTTGAGATTCCCGATGAGTTCGTTGTGGGCTACGGTCTTGATTTTGCTGAAATGTACCGCGCACTTCCGTTCGTAGGCGTTCTTAAGCCCGAGGTTTACGGCGAGTGAAAACGGTTGGCTTATGCACTCTCGGCTGCAAGGTCTCGCAGTATGAAACAGAGGCTATAGCAGAGGCTTTTGAGAAACGGGGCTATACCGTGTGCGATTTTTCATCGCCCTGTGACGTGTACGTTATAAACACCTGCACGGTTACCGCGGAGGCGGACAGAAAGTCGCGCCAGATGATACGCCGCGCAAAAAAGGTAAATCCTCTCTCCCGCGTGCTTGTTTGCGGCTGCTACAGCCAACGCTCACCGGGGGAAGTTTCCGAGATAGCGGACGTTGATGCGGTTATCGGCTCGGCGGACAAGCTTTCGCTTGTTGAAATAGCAGAGTCCCTTCTTTCGGGCGGTGAGCGCACCGTGCGCGTTACCGATATAGATGAAGCGCCCTTTGAGCCTATGTGTATAACCAAGGGGCAGCGCACCCGTGTATACGTTAAGATAGAGGACGGATGTGAATCGCGCTGTACCTACTGTGCCATCCCCTCGGCAAGGGGTAAGGTACGCTCAAAGCCGATGGCAGACGTTATTGCTGAGGTTGAGGCGCTTGCCGAAAGCGGTGTTTTTGAGGTAGTTCTTACGGGTATAGAAACAGGTAGCTGGGGCAGGGATCTTGAAGGCAAGCCCACCCTTGGCGATCTTATAGCAGAAATAAATAAAAGAGGTAAGGTCGGGCGCTTGCGCCTTGGCTCTCTTGCCCCGGAGCTTGTCGGTGAGGATTTCGTTATGCGCGTAAAGGATGCGCCCGTGCTTGCTCCGCACTTCCATATATCGATGCAAAGCGGCTCGGATGCCGTGCTCCGCAGAATGAAGCGCAGGTACAACCGTGCAGGCGCGCTTGCCGCTATAGAGCGCATAAGAAGCTATATTCCGCGTGCCACCTTCACCACCGATATTATGGTCGGCTTCCCCGGTGAAAGTGAGGATGATTTCCTTGACAGTATGCGCTTTGTATCCGAGGCGAGGCTGCTTGATGCACACGTGTTCCAGTACTCACGCCGTGCGGGAACGCCCGCTGCGCTTTACCCCGATCAGGTGGCGGAGAGCATAAAGCACGAACGCTCAGAGCGCCTTATTGCCGAGGTTAAGCGCGTGCGCACCGAGGTGCTTGAAGAGCTTCTTGCCTCCCACGCACCGATGCCTGCCGTTATGGAGCAATACCGCACGGGTATGTGGTACGGTCACACCGATACCTTTGTTGAGGTGGCGGTGGAAAGTGATGCCGATCTTCACGGAAAAGCCGTTATGGTAGCTCCGGTTACACGAAAAAACGGTGTTTTGATCTGTGAATTAGTTTAAAATGCAAATAATTATTTACAAATGGAGATAAACAATGGAAAACAGTAAAAAAACAATGGACAAAATCGTTGCCCTCTGTAAAACAAGGGGATTTATCTTCCCCGGCTCCGAAATCTACGGCGGTCTTGCAAACTCTTGGGACTACGGTCCTCTTGGCGTTGAGTTCAAGAACAACGTAAAGCGCGCTTGGTGGAAAAAGTTCGTGCAGGAGTCCCGCTATAACGTAGGACTTGACTCTGCGATCATAATGAACCCCGAGGCATGGGTTGCATCCGGCCACGTTGGCGGCTTCTCCGATCCTCTTATGGATTGCAAGGGCTGCAAGGCGCGTCACAGAGCCGATAAGCTTATTGAGGATTACGCATTTGAGAACGGTCTTTCCGATAATCCCGCTGCTTGGACCTTCGAGCAGATGGCTGATTACATCAAGGAAAAGAACATCGTTTGCCCCATCTGCGGCGGCAATGATTTTGCGGATATAAAGAAGTTCAACCTTATGTTCAAGACCTTCATCGGTGTAACCGAGGATTCTACCAACACGGTATATCTTCGCCCCGAGACCGCGCAGGGTATCTTTGTAAACTTCCCCGCAACACAGAGAACCACAAGAAGAAAGCTTCCCTTCGGCGTAGCGCAGATCGGTAAGTCCTTCAGAAACGAGATCACCCCCGGTAACTTCACCTTCCGTACCCGTGAGTTCGAGCAGATGGAGCTTGAGTTCTTCTGCAAGCCCGGCACCGACCTTGAGTGGTTCGCATACTGGAAGGATTATTGCCATCAGTGGCTCCTCAACCTCGGTATGAGAGAGGAAAACCTTCGCCTTCGCGACCACGATCCCGACGAGCTTTGCTTCTACTCCAAGGCAACCACCGACTTTGAGTTCCTCTTCCCGTTCGGATGGGGCGAGCTTTGGGGCGTTGCTGACAGAACCGATTACGACCTCGGTCAGCACGAGAAGTTCTC
>JAZRLU010000250.1:0-2017 GCA_045647045.1 Eubacteriales bacterium | reverse complement strand
AAAGCGCAGCGTGCTGCCGCTTTCACGGCAGGGCAGGGCAGAGCGCGGTGCGCTGTGCTTCATATCCGTGCCGCTTACTCTGTAGCCGCCCTGCACGCGCTTTATCTCCGCACCAAGAGCGTTAAGACAGTCTATCGTTGCTATAACGTCTGTGGCATTTGAGGCACCGTGTATAACGGTCTCTCCGTCTGCCTGTGCCGCCGCGATAAGAAGTCTGTGCAAATGGCTCTTGGATATCGGCGCATCTACTTCTCCCACCGCATACGAGGGGTTTATCAAAAGCTTCATTTTCTTTCCTCCAACAGGTAGCGGATAGCATCGGTATATCCTGCTATCCCCCTACCCGTGATAACCTTTTCGCAGTACTGCGATATGTAGCTCACCTGCCTGAACGCCTCGCGCGCACCAACGTCTGTTATATGTACCTCAACGGCAGGGATCGAAACGGAGAGCAGGGCATCAAGCAGGGCAATGCTCGTATGCGTGTACGCACCTGCGTTGATAACTATGCCGTCTGCGCCCTCGGTGTAAGCCTCTTGTATCTTGTCTATAAGTGCGCCCTCGTGGTTAGATTGAAAGATCACGCATTCGCATCCTCTTTCCCTGCAAAAGCTTTCTACCGTATCGCACAGCTCGCCGTAGCTTGTACGCCCGTATTTTTCGGGCTCTCTTATGCCGAGCATATTAAGGCTCGGTCCGTTTATTACGTATATTTTCATTTCGTCTCCTTAATTTTTGGAGTATTGCCTCAGTATTCTTTCATACACGGCATCCGCGCCGCAGGAGCCGTCTGCCACCTCGTCGCACACGGTAAGATATATGCCGTGCCTCTCGTTATAAAGGCGCGCCATATCCTCTTCGGTAGAGGAAAGCGGTCTGTCACACGTGGGTGTAAGCATCTTTTTTGGCGTGTCAATAAAAATAAGCCTTCCGTTCTTCTTCAAGGCACGTACGTTGCCTCTGTCAAGCACCGCACCGCCGCCCGTTGCGATCACGCGGGAGGTTGTATCTGCTATACCTGCAATGCACTCGCGCTCGATCTCTCTGAATCTCTCGATACCCCACTCGCGTATCACTCTTTCCGTAGGCATACCGCACGCCTTTTCTATCAGCAGGTCCGTGTCGGTAAGCTCGCGCCCAAGGGCACAGGCAAGCCTTTTGCCAACCGTGCTCTTGCCGGAAGAGGGCATACCGATAAGGGTTATGCACTCCTTGCCTGCAAGCACCGCACCGTAAACGCGCTCTGCCGTGCCGCTTGGATATTCGGTATCAAAAAACAGCTCGGATGCTCTCACACCCTGCGCGGCAAGCATATAAAGACCGCCCACGGCGGGTATTCCAAGCTCCTCTGCCGTAAGGATAAGCTCTGTGCGCACGGGGTTGTACACCGCATCTGCGACGAGTGCGGGCGTGCCAAGGCGCGTAAGATCAACAGGGCAGCCCGTGTGCTCGGGGTACATACCGACGGGGGTTGTGTTTATAATAACCGCACCTTCGGCACCCGTTTCGTAAAGGGTGGCGTAGTCTATCGCACCCTCGCGCGCCGTGCGCGATACACGGATAACAGACTCTGCCAAAAGCCCCTCTGCCGCAGCTATTGCCGCGCGTGAGGTGCCACCCGTGCCGAGAATTATTACTTTTTTGCCCGCAATATCCACGCCAGACGAGCATAAAAGCTTCGTCATGCCGTAAACGTCGGTATTATATCCGTAAAGCCTGCCGCCGCGGTTTACAACCGTGTTGACCGCACCAACGGCTAAAGCGGAGCTATCTATTTCATCAAGGTGTTTCATTACCTCCCTTTTGTAGGGGATAGTAACGTTTATTCCGAGAAAATCTCGCTTTTCAAAAAAATCCGCAAGACGCTTCTGTTCGATCTCGCACAGCTCATACGGATAGCTGCCTATAGCGGCGTGTATCTCGCGTGAGTAGCTATGTGTAAGAGGGTATCCTATGCAACCGTATTTCATATCTCGCTACCCCTTGCAAGCCAATCCGTGCCGAGATGCGTTACAAT
>JAZRLU010000249.1:0-4010 GCA_045647045.1 Eubacteriales bacterium | reverse complement strand
ATATCACCGTGATTTCCGAGGAGGTTACGGAAATTGACACTGACGGTATTGTGGTGGTCGCTTCGGGACCTCTGACCTCAGAGCCTCTTGCAGAGGCAATTTCCAAGCTGACAGGCGGCGGTGAGCTTCACTTCTTTGATGCGGCGGCTCCCATCGTTGACTTTTCAACCGTAAATACCGATATTGCCTTCTTTGCTTCAAGATACGGTAAGGGTGATGCGCAGGACTATCTCAATTGTCCTATGACACGCGAGGAATACGACGCATTTTACCGTGCATTGGTTGCTGCAGAGGTTGCGCCGCTTAAGGCGTTTGACCGCGAGCTGCAGGAGGATCTTACGGTATTTGAGGGCTGTATGCCGGTTGAGGTAATGGCTTCACGCGGATACGATACTCTTCGCTTCGGTCCTATGAAGCCCGTTGGACTTCCCGTACCCGCAACCGGAGAGGATGCTTTTGCAACCGTTCAGCTGCGAAGAGAGAACCGTGAGGGAACGATGTATAACATCGTAGGATTCCAAACGCATCTTACCTTTGGCGAGCAAAGACGTGTGTTCAGAATGATACCCGGTCTTGAAAATGCAGAATTCTTCCGTTACGGAGTAATGCACAGAAATACTTATCTTAACTCCCCGGGATTCCTTACTCCCACCTATGCCGTAGCAAAGCATCCCAAGCTTTTCTTTGCAGGGCAAATGACGGGTGTTGAGGGATACGTAGAGTCCGCCTCTTCGGGCTTTGTGGCAGGTCTTAATGCTGCGCTGCTTGCGCTTGGTTCCGATCCTGTTATATTCACTCCCGACACCGAAATAGGCGCGCTTTCGCATTATATAAGCCGTGGCGGTGTATCTTCGTCCTTCCAGCCGATGAATGCTAATTTTGGAATTATTGCTCCCTTTGACAAAAAAGTAAAAGGAGGTAAAAAGGCAAGAAACGAGGCCTATGCCAAAAGATCTCTTGAGGTTATAGACTCCGTTTATGCCGTAATGCTCAATAATGAAAATATTGGTTGACTGTATGAGCGGAGATAACGCTCCGCTTGAAATAATTAAAGGTGTTATCGAAGCAAAGGCGGAATATCCCGATGCAGAGATAGAGATAATAGGAAATGAAAATATCATATCCGATGCCATCGTTACAAACGAGCTGGAGCTTACGGATGTAAAGATCCATCACGCGCCCGACGTTCTTGATATGGAGGACAGGCCTTTAGCAGTAGTGCGAGAGAAGAAGGAATCTTCTATGAGCCTTGGCTTAAGACTTCTTGCGGCAGGAGAGGTGGATGCATTTGTAAGCGCAGGTAATACGGGTGCTTTGGTAACGGGTGCTACGTTGATAGTAAAGCGTATTCCCGGTATTAACCGTGCGGCTATAGCATCTATTTTGCCCTTATCCTGTCCCGTTCTTCTTATGGATTCCGGCGCAAATCTTACGGTAACGTCGGATAATATACTTCAGTTTGCCTTTATGGGTGCGAAGTATATGGAAAAGATATACGGTCTTGAAAGACCGAGAGTAGGTCAGCTGAATAACGGTACCGAATACAACAAGGGCAATACTCTGCAGATAGAGTCGTATCAGATGCTCTCGGAGAGTGGGCTTAATTTTGTAGGTAACGTTGAATCAAAGGAGGCTACCTTCGGTGCGTGTGACGTTCTTGTTTGCGACGGATTTACGGGTAATATATTCCTTAAGGCCGTAGAAGGAATGGGAAAGTTCCTTATGGGTATAATGAGTGACGTTTTCCGCACCAATATCGTTACTATGGCATCAACCTTGACGATGAAAAACAAGATCAAGGAAATAAAAAAGCAGTTTAACGCATCAGAGCACGGCGGTGCACCGATACTCGGCATATCGCGCCCTGTAATAAAGGCGCACGGCTCATCCGATGCAAATGCAATAAAAAATGCCGTAAGGCAGGCTATATTCTTTGTTGAAACGAAGATCAACGATGATATTGTAAGCTTTGCCGCGGATTATGACGAAAAGAAGATCTTGGCGGATGCCGATAAGATATATTCTTCGTCAGAGGATTAAAGCTTAAATTTTGAATTAACAAAAAAGGAGGAGTTATATGGCAATAGGAAAAAGCTTTGACGAGCTTTGCTGCCGTCTTGGTTATTCGTTTTTTGATGATTCATTGCTTGAAAATGCGCTTACGCACTCCTCTTATTCCAATGAATACAAGGCAAAGGGATTGCAGATCCCTTCAAACGAAAGACTTGAGTTTCTTGGCGATGCCGTGCTTGAAATAGTAATATCCGAGTATCTTTACGAAAATTTCAAGCGCTACGGCGAAGGAAAGCTTACGCGTGTGAGGCAGAATCTCGTATGCGAAAAAACGCTTGCGCGCGTAGCATCGTCTCTTTGTATCGGTGAATATATCCACCTTGGCAGAGGCGAGGAAAACGATTGCAGAACCCGCCCAAAGGTGCTTGCCGATACACTTGAGGCAATATTCGGTGCCATTTTCCTTGATTGCAGGCTTAACGGCACGGATGCTTATAAGGGCGTTATACTGGAGCTTATGGCGGATGAGCTTTCATCCTCCGATCATAACGGCGGCGCGGATTATAAAACGCAGCTGCAGCAGTTTGTAGAGAAGGACGGATCTGCAACGCTTGAATATGAGATAATAGAAGAGAGCGGTCCTGAGCACGATAAACGCTTTACGGTTGCCGCAAAGGTAAACAATAACGTTGTCGGAACGGGAACTGCATCCAGAAAGATAGAGGCTGAAATGCAGGCTGCAAGGCAGGCACTTTTGCTTTTCGGAATCAAGGCTTGATATGAAAAAGCATATTAATATACCTATATTCATTCCGCATCTCGGATGCCCGAATCAGTGCGTTTTTTGTAATCAACGCCACATTTCCGGCGTAACGGAGTTTGACCCGAAAAGCGTTATTCCGATCATAGAAGAGGCGGTAGCATCCTCTCCGTTTGCCACAGAGCGCGAGCTTGCATTCTTTGGCGGATCCTTTACGGGAATAGATCGAAATTTGATGATCGATCTATTAAAAATAGGAAATTCCTATTTAAAACAGGGCAGAATTGCATCTATTAGGTGCTCTACGCGCCCTGATTATATTGATAAAGATATTTTAAATATTTTAAAGCAGTACGGTGTGGGCACGGTGGAGCTTGGGCTTCAAAGTGCAAACGATTCCGTTTTGCAAAAAGCAAAGCGCGGTCACGGCAGAGATGCCGAGCTGCGTGCGGCAGAGCTCATCTGCCAAAGCGGTATCAAGCTTGGTGGGCAGATGATGATAGGACTGCCGGGGTCAACAAGAGAGGCGGAGATCGCCACGGCGGAATTTATCGCCGCCATAGGATGTGCAGAGGCAAGAATTTATCCTACCGTGGTATTCCGCGATACGGAGCTTTGCGATCTTACCGTTTGCGGTGATTACAAGCCGCTGACGGTCGATGAGGCGGTATCAAGATCGGCAGATGCGTTTGCCGTGCTTATGAAAGCAGGTGTCAAGGTTTTGCGCGTTGGCTTATGCGATAGTGAAAACCTACATAGTGACACTACGTATTTCGCAGGTCCTAATCACCCCGCGATGGGAGAGCTTGTTGAAAACGAGTATTATTGCAGATTATTACGCGACAGGATCGCAGAGCATAACGTAAGCGGTAAGCGCATTACGGTATTTTGTGCGCCCGGTCACGTATCAAAGATAGTTGGACAGAATAAACGAAACAAAGATATCATCCTTCGGGAGTACGGTGCTCTTGGAATGACTGTGAAGGAGTCGCAGGACGTTTCTCCGTACAGCGTGCTTCTAAATTTTGAGGAAAGGGTATAAGATGTATTTAAAATCACTTGAATTACACGGCTTTAAATCATTCCCGAACAGAACGGTTTTGACGTTTGAGAAGGGTGCAACCGTAATAGTTGGACCTAACGGAAGCGGTAAATCAAATATCTCCGATGCTATGCGTTGGGTTCTCGGTGAGCTTTCAAGCCGTAACATACGCGGAACGAAGATGGAGGACGTTAT
>JAZRLU010000248.1:0-1771 GCA_045647045.1 Eubacteriales bacterium | reverse complement strand
CCTGATGAGCATAGCGCCCTGCTATGTGCAATGAAGCCTTATTTATCAAAAAAACGGTGCGATGCCGTTGATGCGCTGATAGCCGTGATCGGCTTGATCGGCGCGGTGAGGTGATCTATGTATAACGGAAGCTATGAAAGCGGTGCCGCCATACGGGTTCCCGAAGAATATGGCGGAAGCGTAAGCTTTGACACAGAAAGAACGGCATCACGGGATATATCCGATTCTGATGCGGACAGAGAAAATGAGAAGGCCGAGACGGCGTATACCGCCGAGGATGCCGAGCACGAATTTGTGCACGGTGAAAATAATGAGTGCGATACGGATAAGCGCATATCCGATACGTTTGGCGAGGTCTTTAACAAAATAGTAAAGAGCGCATCCAGCGAGGATATACTTATCATAGGAGTTGCGGCATTCTTATTTTTCTCTGAAAACGGAGATAAGCTTTACGCGCTCTTATTACTTATATTATTGCTTATAAGATAGCCGTAATGTTGTTTTGGGCTGCCACAGAACCTGTGACAGCCCTTTCTTTTAACAAGGCGCGGATCAGAACAGCGAGAACTGGTTTGTTTCGCTAAGACCGCCAAGCACGCCGTTACGGCGCAAAAGCTCTATTATTGCCTTTGAGATACCCGCCTTTTCGCGCAGCTGCTGAATGGAGAATATCTCGTTATTGGTTCTTGTTTCCGCGATCTTTTCTGCCGCGGTATCGCCAAGACCGGGAAGCGAGTTGAAGGGCATACGTATCTTGCCGTTTTCGGGAAGGAAGAGCTTTGCATCCGAGCGCATAAGATCAACACCGAGGAACTCAACGCCGCGGGCAAGCGCCTCGCGTACGAGCTGCATTGTAGCAAGCATTTCATTATCCTTTGCGGTGGCAGTACCCTCCTGCCCCTTCTTTTCTATTTCCTCTATGCACGCGCTTACCGCCTTATAGCCGCCGCCAACTACCTCTGCATTAAAGCCGCCTGGGGCAACGCTTAAGAACGCCGCATAGAACTCCATAGGATAGTATATCTTGTACCAGCAAAGGCGGATAGCAGACATTACGTATGCCGCCGCGTGCGCCTTCGGGAACATGTACTTGATCTTCTTACAAGAGCCGATGTACCAATCGGGCACGTCGTGCTCGCGCATCGTCTTTTCAAAGTCGGGGGTGAGTCCTCTTCCCTTTCTTACGTCCTCCATTATCTTGAAGGATGTGGAATCGTCTACACCGTGGCGGATAAGATAAAGCATTATTCCGTCTCGCGTGCCCACAACCTCTGATATCGTGCATATGCCTGCCTTGATAAGATCCTGCGCATTTCCGAGCCACACGTCTGTACCGTGGGTAAGACCGGATATCTGCAAAAGATCGGCAAAGGTGATAGGCTTTGCATCAAGAAGAACCTGCTGAAGGAAGCGCGTACCGAACTCGGGAATGCCGAACGTACCTACCTGCGTGCCGCCGATATCCTCGGGAGATATGCCGAGCGGCTTTGTTGAACGGAAGAGCTCGTATACCGAGCGGTCATTCATCTTAACGTCAAGCACGCTTGTGTTGGTATACCTCTCAAGCATCTTGTACTTGGTCGGCATATCGTGCCCAAGCTCGTCAAGCTTGAGAATTGTATCGTGAAGATAGGAGAACGCAAAGTGGGTCGTCTGTATATCGGAATGCGGGTCGTCCGCAGGATGCTGTATGGGCGTGAAGTCATATACCTCAAATTCTCTGGGAATAACTATGATACCTCCCGGGTGCTGACCCGTCGTCCTCTTTACT
>JAZRLU010000247.1:0-15779 GCA_045647045.1 Eubacteriales bacterium | reverse complement strand
TAGGTAGAAAGTCTTACGTTTCCGTCATCAAGCGTTTCGATAAGCACGCCCTCTATAGAGGTTATCGTGTTCTTATTGGAAACGGTACCCATGGCGGGAGTAAGCTTTTCCATAAAAATTGATTTTTGAACGGAAAATTTCATTTTTTATATCCTCTGAAAATAATATTTTTGAAGTTTGCGGCTCCCTATTTGAGAAATTCGGCGGAGCCGTGAGAAATTATATATATATTTACGGTAGGAGTAGTAGTAATAGGGGTTGTGGAAAAGTGGTGTAAAGCTTGGAAGTCCTTGATTTTCAAGGGATTTCCGTCTTTTTTTATCCACATTTTGCCCTCTTTTTCGCGGTTCAAAACTTCCGCGAAGTAATCAACGGATTTTCCACAGGTTAAAAACCGCTTTTCAACAGCCTTTTACCAACATTCACACATAAAAATGTGGAAAACTAATTACCCTTTATCTCCTTTATTATCTTTTTGATGTCACTGTCGGTCTTGATCATCGTTTTTATATTCGTTGCAACCTTGTCACACGCGGCAAGTATCGTAGAGTGATCTCTTGAGAATATAGCGCCTATCTCCTTGTAGGACTTATCCGTAAGAGTTCTTATTATGTATATCGCAACGTGCCTTGCATTTGCTACGGCATCCGTCTTTTTCTTTGACTTGATATCCTCAACGGGTACTCCGTAATACTTTGATACGGTGGAAATTATCTTGTCGATAAGAATATCAACGGGGATATTGCCGGGGTTAACCACCGATATTACCTCGTCAACAGACTCCTTCGTAACCTCCTTGCCCATCATAGCGTTCATCATACCAAGCTTCTTTATAACACCCTCTATCTGCCTGATGTTTTCGTGAAGCCTGCTTGCTATGTATTCAACAAGCTCGTTTGAGAGGTGAAGCCCGATAGACTCGGATTTTTTCTTTATGATAGCCGCGCGCAGCTCTGCGCTCGGGGGCTGGATATCAGCTATAAGACCGCCCTCAAATCTTGTTCGCAGCCTATCCTCAAGCGGCTTGATCTCCTGCGGAGGTCTATCCGATGCAAGGATTATTTGCTTATTTGATTCGTAAAGGTAGGAGAAGGTGTGGAAGAATTCCTCTTGTGTGGATACCTTACCTGCGATAAACTGTATATCGTCGATAAGAAGCACGTCCGCACCTCTGTATTTTTCCTTAAACTCGTTTGTCGTGTAGTTGGAGATCGCGCTGATAAGCTCGTTCATAAATTCCTCGCACTTGCGGTAAACGATCTTAAGGTGCGGGAACTTTATCTTCATATGGTTTATAATAGCGCAAAGAAGGTGTGTTTTACCAAGTCCCGAGTTACCGTGTATAAACAGGGGGTTAAAGTCTGTTGCCGGGGAGTTTGCAACCGCAAAGCAAACCGCCTTTGCAAACTTGTTTGATGCGCCCTCAATAAAGCTGTCAAACGTGTAATCGTCCGTAACTACCCTCTTATCATCCTCGGAGAGGGCTGCCGTATCTCCTATAAGAGAGCGTATCTTGATCTCTCTGTCAAGATTCTCCTCCGCATCCTCCTTCGTTACCGAAAGAGAGGGAGTGTCTGCCTCGGTAAGCCTTGCGTTTATGGCTTCCTTGGATTCTATGCGTATGTTAACCGAAAATCCTATGATCTCCGAAAGCGTTTCCGAGATAAGGTCCATATATTTGGTGGAAAGAATTTTTTTGCGCAGCTCCGTGGGGGTAAGAAACACCGCCTCGCTATCGTCAAGAGACGTAAGAACAAAGTCACCGAACCAAAGCTTAAAGGTGGAGGGGGCTGCAGTAAAGCGCTGCTCTATCATGGGGAGCATCGTCTCTACTATACATTGAAGATCATCCATAAAAGCATCCTTTCGTAAGAGTTTTTAACGGCACATCGCGCGCACGCGGGTATAATATTATAATTAGCACTAATATTATATCATACGTGCGCGGAAAAAGCAAGAAAAAAATATAAAAAAACGGCACGGAAGCGAAAAAATAAGCTGTTTTTTCGTCCGTGCACGTACAAAAATATAAAATTACGCTCTCTTAGGCCGTCCTTTTGATAAAAGTGAGAAAACAAAGCCCGAAATAAATGCCGCTCCAAGACCCGCAGCAGCCGCGCTGAAGGGGCCCGAAAGAATTCCTAAGGCTCCGCTTTCGTCTATAGCCTCTCTTACCCCCTTGGCAACCGATGCGCCAAAGCCCGTAAGGGGCACGCTGATGCCCGCACCGAAGATATTAAAAAGGGGCTCGTAAAGATCAAGCGCGCCAAGCATTATACCAATCAGGGTAAGGCTTACAAGAACACGGGCAGCGGGTATCTTCGTTTTGTCGCAAATAAGCTGCACCGCGGCACAAAGCGCGCCGCCAAACAAAAAGCTTAAAAGAATTTTTAAAGCATCCATAAAAACCTCACAAAAAAATCATCGGTGCTCTATCACCAATATCGGGGCAACGCCCAAAATATTCTCGCCCTGAAAAACGCTTGAAGGGCTCATAAGGGCACCCGTAGAAAGAACGGCTATGCGGGATAGCTCCCCTCGCTCCACCTTAGGTAAAATACTTGCCGCAAGCACAGAGGCAGAGCAGCCGCAGCCGGATGCTCCCGAATGCACGTCCTGCGTGCCGCTGTCGTAAAGCATAGTGCCCGCATCCTTATGAAGGGCGGCTATCCTTCTGCCGCGCGCACCAAGCTCAGAGGAAAGCGTGTCGCACAGTATCTCGCTGCCCGTTTTGCCAAGATCCCCCGTAAGGATAAGATCAAAATCATCAACGCGCACCTCATCAAAAAAACGGCTCAGGGTATCGAAGGCGGCAAGCGCCATAGCACCGCCCATATTCGTTGCATCCTTTATATAGCTGTCTATAACCCTGCCGGGCATAAAAGAGGTAACGGCGGCGCTGCCGTATAGCTTGCTTAAAATAAAAGCCCCTGCCGCGGTTGCCGTCCACTGTGCGCTGGGGGCTCTTTGCGCTCCGTATTCAAGAGGCGTGCGAAACTGTCTTTCCGCCGCACAGTTGTGAGATGAGGTTATACAAGCACCCCGTGTATAGGTTTTAGAGGCGGAAAGCATGGCAGAAAGCACTATAAGCCCCTCTGTCGCGGTAGAGCAAGCACCGTAAAGGCCTATAAAGGGGATACCAAAGGAAAAAAGGCCGCCGTAGGATGCAACGCATTGGTTTTGAAGGTCTCCTGCCGCCAAAACGTCAAGCTCGCGCGGTGAGATGCCGCACTTTTTTAAAGCTAAATTAAGAGCTATTCGGCTCATCTCCCCCTCTGCACGCTCCCATGTTTTCATGCCGAAAAGGTCGGTTTTATCCGTAAGATCAAAAAGGCTGCCAAGAGGTCCTCGCGCTTCCTCATATCCGCCAACAGAGGCAAAGGCTTCTATAAATATCGGCGTATCAAGATAAGTTATTTTCTGCATTCTCCACCTCTTAAAAAAGCCTTGATATAAGAAAATAAGCTACACCGTAAAGGCTGCCGCCCACGGCAGAGTAAAGGATAACCGGGCCTGCTACGGTAAATATCTTTGCCCCAACACCGAGAATATAGCCCTCGCTGCGCGTGTCAAGCGCGGGGGAAACCACCGCGTTTGCAAAGCCCGTTACGGGTACAAGAGTTCCCGCACCCCCTATCCGTGCAAGCTTATCGTATATTCCAAGGGCGGTAAGGGTTGCGGATAAGAGAATAAGAATAACCGTTGTAAGCACGTAGCTCTTCTCCTTGTCGGTAACAAAGAAAAGCAGCTGTGCCGTTACCTCGCCAACGGCGCAAATGCCGCCACCAACCAAAAAAGCCTGCACGGTACTCTTTAAATAGCTTGGCTTTGGTGTGTGCCGCGCCGTTATTTTTTTGTAATCTTCCTTCTTTATCATATCAAACGACCTCTCTTTTGTTTGTTATTATTGGTCAAAAGGCGCAAATATATACAAATTTTAAGGTAGCGGGAGTTAAAAAGATGGAAATAAAATCTATTGACTTTTTTCCCTACATACTTTATAATGTATGGTGGAGGGATAGGAGCTTGAACTCCGCTAATTAAACAAGGAAAGGGGTATCAGATGGAAAATTATGAAAACGAAGAGCTTGCCGTAACGGAAGCAAGCGGCGAGACAGACGGAAATTCTTCTCTTTACAATGAAAAGAACGATGCTGTAATAGCGCCCGATTCTTATTACACCGAGGTTTCGTTAAGAGAGCAGGGTGGTGAGGATAGATATTATGAGCTTTTTGATAAGGAAAAGCCCAAAAGCTACGTATGGAGTGTTGTTGCACTTGTGCTTGGCATATGTGCCGCCGTTGTATCGGTCTTTCATTGGATAGGCTTTGCGCTTGCGCTTGGTGCTGTGATCTTTGCGGCTGTGGCGCGTGTAAAGCTCGGTTATTTTGATACCTTTACCATAATAGCCATAATTACTGCCATTTTTGGCGTGGTATTCGGTGTGGCTAATATATTCTACGGTATATTGATAAGCGGCGGTGCAGGTGTTGGAACTGGCACAGGCGGCACGGTAAGCGATATATAAAAGAAAGGTTAAGATATGGAAATTTTGAATTATCTTTCGCTCTTATGCGGTCTTGCCCTCTTCCTTTACGGAATGGATATAATGGGTGATTCGCTTAAAAAGAGCGCAGGCTCGGGTCTCAAAAATCTTCTCGGTAAAATGACCTCAAACCCTATAAAGGGATTTCTTCTCGGTCTCGGTGTAACTCTTATTATTCAGTCATCATCCGCAACAACGGTAATGGTAGTCGGCTTCGTTAACTCGGGAGCTATGACTCTTCTTCAGTCCGTTGGAGTTATAATAGGTGCAAACGTGGGTACGGCAATAACCGCTTGGCTCACAGCGCTCAACTCTCTCGGCGGTGAAAGCGGTGCGGAGATAACCGGCGCGCTTTCCTGGCTTAAGCCGGATTCCTGGGTGCCGATCGTTGCAGTAATAGGTATATGCCTTATAATGTTCGTAAAGCGCGGTAAGAAGAAGGATATAGGTAATATACTCCTTGGCTTTGCAGTGCTTATGACGGGTATGACAATGATGTCGGATGCCGTATCTCCCCTTAAAAACGATCCCGGCTTCCAAAGCATTCTTACAATGTTCACCAACCCCGTGCTCGGTATTCTTGCAGGTATCGTTCTTACGGTAATAATTCAATCCTCATCTGCATCGGTAGGTATTCTTCAGGCTCTTACCGTTACGGGCGCGATCTCCTACGGTGCGGCTATTCCGATCGTAATGGGTCAGAATATAGGTACGTGCATCACGGCTCTTATATCTGCCCTCGGCGCAAACAAAAACGGTAAGCGTGCCGCTATAATACACCTCTCGTTCAACGTAATAGGCGTTGTGGTGGTAAGCATCATCTTCTATGCGGTAAATGCTATCGTAGGTCAGTTTGCATTTCTTACAAACGCTACAAACGCGTGGGATATAGCTATAATCCACACTCTGTTTAAGATCATATGCGTGGCTATCATCGGTCCGTTCTACCGTCAGCTTGAAAAGATATCCCGCCTCATCATCCGTGATAAGGGTGAGGAGGAAGAGGTCAACATACTCGATGAGCGTCTTTTCGAAACTCCCGCTATCGCGGTAAAGAGCGCAACGGATGCAACCGTGCTTATGGCGGAGGTATCCTGCAAGGCTCTTAAGGATGCTATCTCTCTTCTTGACGGGTACGATGCAAAGCTTGCCGAAAGCATACGTATGCTTGAGGGTAAGGCAGACGGATACGAGGATCAGATAGGCTCGTATCTTGTAAAGCTCTCCGCATACGATATGTCCGATGCGGATTCCAATCAGATAACCAAGCTTCTTCACATTATAGGAGATTTTGAAAGAATATCCGACCACGCCGTTAACATTGTTGAATCGGTAGAGGAAATGAAGGATAAGAAGATCACCTTCTCCGACGGTGCCGTAAGCGATATAGGCGTTATGAGGCGTGCCGTTATCGATATAGTAGATATGACCTATAATGCATTCGTTAACAACGATCTTGCTCTTGCAGAGGATATAGAGCCTCTTGAGGAGGTTGTGGACGAGCTGCGCGATAAGATCAAGTACGGTCACATTATCCGCCTTCAAAACAGCGAGTGCGATATAGAGCACGGCTTCGTTCTCTCGGATCTTCTCAATAACTTTGAAAGAGTTTCCGACCATTGCTCCAACATCGCAGGCTGCGTGGTTGAGATCTCGGAGTACGATGCACTTAATATGCATAGCTACACCAATCAGGTAAAGGGCGACACTAAGGCGTTTGACCAAAGAGTTGCAAGCTATGCGGAAAAATATGCTCTTCCCGAAAGAAAATAAAAATTTCACTCGGGGCACATTTTAAAAAATCCGATAAAAATAAAAGGGACGAAGAACTGTTAAAATTCCTCGTCCTTTTTTAATGCTGCGCATCCGTATCCGTAAATGCCGCTTTTTATAAGCCGTTAGGCTCGCTTTCGCTCGCCGTACCGTTTTGTAATTTTTCTCTTAACCTTGTAAGGTTATATATAAGCTCATCCTCCGTAAGGATAGTAGCGCTTTTTTTATTTTTTCCTATACTGTGTATAAGTGGGCGCGTGCCGCTTTCCGCAAGTGCACGGCGGAAGTCCTCACTCGCATCAAACATAGCATCGTATGCGCGCTCTATAAGTGCATCAAATTCGGCACTGCTGCGCTTTATTGCCTTACCCTGCCAGTGCACGTAGCCCGTAATGCGCCAAAGCGTTTTATCCGTTCCTGCCTCCTTTGCATCCTTGCCGTAAAGGGCGGCAACCTTAACACGCCTGCCGCTTGAAGAAAATTTAAGGCTTTGAAGGAAGCCCTCCATACCGCCGCACTCAACTCCGTCTATAACAAAGGAAAAATGCGAAAAATTAGAAAGGGCGCTTGCCGTTTTGTCCGTGCTTGTGCTTAAGATATCTATCGCGTTTTCCGGCACGGGTGCAGGCTCGCGGTATTTACCGCACAGGCGCAGGATGCGCTCGTTATTCTTTTCTATGTCTCCGAGATAGAAGGATATTATAAATCCTATCGGTACAAGAATGAAGGATATAACGGTAGCACCGTCTGCACGCGGAATGCAGCTTTCATTAAGCACGCAGGGAATTATTGATATAAACAGACCGAAGATCACCGAGAAGGTAACGGTGTAAAATCTCTTCAAAAGAAGATTCATAATAAGGGATATAGCCACCGCGCCAACGGCGAGACCTAAAAGCGCGGGGAGAAGAACGGCAAGATCAAGCGAGGCAATAGAGCTTACGTAAAGCTCGTAAAGCCCAAGCGAGGAAAGGATAACCGCGCTATCCACACCGGGAACGATAGAGGATGCGGCAACCGCAAAGCCAAGCATAACCGATTCAAAGAAATTCGGTGACGTTACCGCAGGAAAAAGACTGTCCGAAAAGATAAGTAAAAGCAATCCAACAGCGGCACTTATGCCGATGATCACGTAATAGCGGTTTTTAAATCCGCGCTTTTTGACCTCTTTATAAAAGAGGGGGAGCGTGCCGAGAATAAGGCCTAAAAACGCATATCGCGTCTGCATCTCAAATTCCGCGAGCAAGAAATCAACTGCTTTGCCAAAAAGGAGAATTCCTACGCCGAATCCGAGAATTATGGGAATAAGAAACAGAACGCTTTTCTTAAAGCTTTTAAAAAGGCTTCCCACCGCGGATATACACCGCTCGTAAAGCCCGAATATAACAAGTAATACGCTGCCGGAAAGCCCGGGGGCTATGCCGCCCATACCGACTATAACACCTTTTAAAAAGTTGAGCATAATGCCTCCGCTAAAACGGTTTTTCTATAAAGAATAATAGCATAACTTTTGCCGCTTGTCAATAAATGAGGAATTTTTAAAAATAAAATTGAAATCTATTGACTTTTGTCCCGTAAAGTGCTATAGTTATTAGCCGTGGACAAAGAAAACAGTACATATAAAAATAAAGAAGGATCTTCAAATGTCACAAACCGCTACAATACTTATAACGCTTTCGATAGCGCTTCTGTCCGGCCTATTGCTTTCAAGGCTTATGAAAAAGCTGCAGCTTCCCGCAGTTACCGCATACCTTATTGCGGGTGTAATAATCGGTCCCTACCTACTTGGCGGGCTCGGCTTCGGCTTTAATTCGGATACCAACTCGCCCGAGAAGTATTCCATACTCTGCGATCTTGCGCTCGGCTTTATCGCCTTTGCAATAGGAAACGAGTTCAGGCTCACCCAGCTCAAAAAGATAGGTAAAAAGGCAACCGTTATCGGTATATTCCAAGCGCTTTTCACCACCCTTGTGGTTGATATAGCTTTAATATCCCTTTCGTTCATTCTTCCTGGCGGTATGCTGCCCCTTCCTGCGGCTATAATACTCGGCGCCGTTGCAACCGCTACCGCACCTGCCGCAACCCTTATGGTAGTACGCCAGTATAAGGCAAAGGGTCCTGTTACCGATATACTTCTTCCCGTAGTTGCGCTGGACGATGCGGTAGGTCTTGTTATCTTCGCTATCTCCTTTGGCGTAGCAAAGGCGGTAAATACGGGCAACGTTGATATGATATCTATGCTTGTAAACCCCTTGCTTGAGGTTGCGCTCAGCCTTATGCTTGGAATTATAATGGGACTTCTTTTCACCCTTTGCGAAAAATTCTTCCATTCGAGATCAAAGCGTATGGCGGTTTCGGTTACCTTTGTTATGATAACCGTTGCAATCTCCACACTTAAATTTGAAGTGCTCGGCGTACATATTGCATTCTCATCCTTGCTTGCATGTATGATGCTCGGTACGGTATTCTGCAATATATGTGATTTCTCCGAGGAGCTTATGGACAGGGCAGACAGATGGACAGCTCCCCTTCTTATACTCTTCTTCGTTATCAGCGGTGCAGAGCTTAATCTTTCCGTATTCACAAACTGGATCTTCGTTCTTGTCGGTGTCGTATATATTATCTTCCGTTCCGTCGGTAAATATTTCGGCGCAAATATCAGCGCAAGGATCACGGGCTGTGATGAGAATATAGTAAAATACCTCGGCATAACCCTTCTTCCCCAGGCAGGCGTTGCACTCGGTATGGCAAGCTCCGCCTTGGAATTCGGCGGTGAGATTGGCGTTATGGTTCAGTCTATAACTCTTTTTGCCGTGCTTATATATGAGATCGTAGGTCCCTTCCTTACCAAGGTTGCACTCACTAAGGCGGGTGACATTAAGGCAGAGGGCAAGATCAGCGCAAGAGAAAAGGCAAAGGTAATAATAGATGAGCGCCGTGAGAGCACAGCAGATGCCGATCATCACGTTCATCGCCACGCCTCACACGACAACTAATCAAAAAACGAGATAAAAAGAGAAAACGCGAGATAATAAAAGAGCGAGCGAGATTTTGCTATAGCAATATCTGCCCGCTCTTGTTTTCTTTTAAAAACGTTTTTGACGGCATTTGACAACGTACGAAAAAAATGTTAAAATATAACCGTGAAGCAAAAAGCTTCTCCGGTGGTATATCAAAAAACGGCGTTACCGGAAAAGAAAATTTAAAATTTGGAGGAAATATGGCATTTACTTTATTTTTTGGCGTTATATTTGCCCTCGTTATACTTGCAGGAGTTGCATTTATAGCATATACGGCGTATAAGACAAATAAGAAAAAGATCAATTATTTTGGCATCGCAATAGCACTTGTCGGTCTTGTGGGCATAATACTTATCCCTGCAAGCTTCCATACCGTAGAGGCAGGCGAGATCGCAGTTGTAAAGCATCTCGGTGAGGCGCGCATTTCCCGCACGGCAGGAACGTACTTTGATTTTTGGCTCACTGAGAAGTATGAGCACTATGATTCTAAGGTGCAGAATATGGAGATAGGCACACAGGCATACTCCAAGGATGCGCAGACGATGAGTATTTCAATGACGGTGCAGTATAAAATAGACGAGACGAAGGTTATAGATATCGCAAATCAGTACGGTACTATAGATCTTTTGGCTAACCGTATTGAGTCTATCGCAACCGAGAAGGCTAAGGCAACCCTTTCGTCCTACTCCGCGATGAATATTATCGAAACGCGCTCAACGATCTCTCCTTTGGTAGAACAGACCATCAAGGATGCTGTAAATGAGGAATATTGCGTTGATATCGTAGCGGTCGTTCTCACTAACATCGATTTCTCTGATGCATTTGAGAAAACGGTAGAGGATAAGATGATAGCAGAGCAGGAAAAGCTTAAGGCGGAGTACGAGAAGGAAACAGCTATCGTAAACGCTGAAAAGGAGCTTGAGGTAGCAAAGCTTGAGGCACAGGCAAAGCTTGAGCGCGCAAAGGCTGATGCCGAAGCGCAGATCGAGGTTGCAAGAGCCGAGGCTGAGGCTGTAAAGCTTAAGTCCATAGAGGTGGCACGTGCGCTCGGCTTCACTATTAACGAGAGCGATGTTACCGACGAGAGCGGTGTTGTTGTGGCGGTTGAGTATGAGATAGACTTTAACGGAAAGACCGCAGATGAGATCAAGCTTATCACCGAGTACCTTAAGTACATAGAATATCTTGCTAAGTGGAACGGTGAGCTCCCCGACGTTATGACGGGTGATGGTGCAAGCATAATGATCCCAACTCAGCCCTAAGACCGTAGCCGTGTATAGATTATAACAAAAAAAGAGCGCCCAAGGCACACCGTTAAACGTGCCAAAGGCGCTCTTTGTAATTTAAATGACCGAAAGGTCTGAAAAGGTATCGATATATTTATTGGCGGCGGCGCTGATAGAGTCGCGCCTGTCGGCAGAGGTTTCGTCAAACACGGCAACGGCATACATGCCGGATTTTTTTGCGGTGGTTATGGCGATCTCGTTATCGTCAAAAAATACGCACTCCGATACGGGGGCGCCTATGCGCTCTGCGGTGGCAAGGTATATAGCCGTGTCACTTTTCACCATACCGAAATCGTCTATAGACCACACCTTTTCAAAAAGATCGTACACACCGTGCATCTTAAGGCAATCGTCAAGATAAAAATGCGGTGATGCCGTAAGCACGTAAAGCTTGTGTCCGCGCTCGCGGAGGGCATGTAAAGTATCCTTTACGTAGGGCTTTAGCGGTACACGGGTCGTATATTCGCGGTATAAGCGGCGGTTAAGCTCGGTGAGATATTCGTCAAGAGATATATCAAGTCCAAGCGATATCGTGTGCTTTGAAGCACCAAGGTTGCCAAGGGGTGTTATGGTATTAACAAATCCTTCGGGCACGGCAATACCCGCATCGCGCAGCGCCTCTATATGTGCACCTGCCCAATAGGGCATACTGTCAACAAGCGTGCCGTCAAAATCAAATATAAGATTCACGTTCTTCTCCTTTTTCTCTCAAAAAGCTTTTTAATAAAATAGTCTATGCCGTAGCCACAGCGGATAAGGGCGCCAAAGCGGTGCTGCACCTCTTCCTTATCCATATCAACGGTGCTGTTATAAAGCTCGTCATACTGGCTCGGTGATATAACGAGTATACTCTCCGACCACTCAAGGCTTGCACCTATGGCGCAGCCTGCCTCAGCACTTTCCGCCTCGGTAAGGCCCAGGCGCTCAAAAAGCATTTTGATACGCCGCTCAAAGCGCGCGTTTATAACGTGATATGCCTCTGCTATATGCGAAAGCTCACGCGCGATAACGGCGCGGGATATGCTTGCTTGCGAATTAAGCTCATGAAAAACGCAGGGGAGTCTGTTACGTATCGCATAGTTAAGCACGCCTATGTTACGGGCGTATATGTGACGCGCAATGCCGGGGAGCAGATCTAAAAATTTAGTGTCGGTGTCCTTGATGCCCATAATTGTCTCCGTTTTACTTATATTGCCTTTTTATGGTAACATATTTTATATAAAATGTCAACCCATAAGGCGCAAAACCGCGCAAAAAAGAGAAAAATGGGAAAAAAGCATCTATTTCATAAAAAATTCATACTTATTTAAAAGTAATTCAACACATTAAGCCCCTCAAAAATATATAATATAAAACTGTGTTTTGAGAATATAACGAGCTTGCGGGGAAATGAGTACGGCATATGCCCGTGCAGGCGTGGAATTATATAAGGAGAACTAAAGTGAGTAATCGTTACAACGCGCCAAGCCTTGACGTTCTTGTTACAAATGAAAGCGAGATCATCAGAACAAGCAACGAGGCAGGCGACAATGAGGTTCCGCTCTTCCCCATAGGTGAGATAAACGACCTCAATCAGCAGCAATCCTAAAAGAAAAGCGAGAGCGCAAGGCGGAGCATCTTCCGTTTTGTTCTCTCGTTTTCTTTTATGCATTTTTTTGCGGTGGAATTATACCTTTTTCCACGTTTTGTGGGAGAAGAGGATAAGCACGGGAAGTATCTCAAGTCTTCCCGTCAGCATCTCAACCACAAGCACAAGCTTTGAAAACCAGCTGTATGCCGCAAACGAGGCGTAAGGGCCTACCGCATCAAAGCCGGGACCTACGTTTGATATGCAAACAAGGGAGGCGGAGAAGTTTGTAAACAAGCCGTGCGTTACGGTATATTCTCCCGCATCGGATACAACCGTAAAGGCAGTACCGTTCACGGGGTCAAGGGAAAGTATAAGGGTTCCTATAAGCAGTATTGCAACGTAAAGCGTTATAAAGGCAAATACGTCGTTGGTGGTCTTTTCTTCAAGCGTTTTACCCTCAAATTTCGCCTTTGGTACGTATCTTGGGTTGATAAGCTTACGTATATTGGTATGCGCGCCCTTGAAGCCTATAATTATGCGTGAGAGCTTCATACCGCCCGCCGTAGAGCCTGCCATACCGCCAAAGAACATAAGCACAAGCAAAACGGTTTTTGCAAGCGAGGGCCAAAGGTTGAAATCCGTGCTGGAGAAGCCTGCCGTTGTCATTATAGAGGCAACCTGGAACAGGGAGTGCCTAAATGCCTCCTCCACGGTATAATCCTGCGGATAGCTCCAAATGCCCGAAACAAGGCTTATAAATATAAGCGCTACCGCGATAATGATAACGCAAAGGTAGGTGCGGAATTCCTCACTCTTCAAAATCACCTTAAGCTTACCGATAAGAAGAAGATAGTAAAGACCGAAGTTGCAGCCGAAAAGCAACAAGAAAATCGACACGGTATACTGGGTAAAGGGGTTCATCATCTCCATACTGCCGGGAATAAAGCCAAAGCCGCCAGTACCCGCGCATCCAAGCGCGGTAAGAATGCTGAAGAACAGATGCTCGGACTCATATCCCGCAAGGGGCTTGTCAAGCATAAGAGTGCCAACCTCAAGCACGGTAAGACCGAAGTAGATAAGATAGAGGATACCCGTGGTAACCTTCATCTTTGAAACTATCTTACCAACCTGCGGTCCGGGGCTCTCCGCGCGCAAAAGGTGCATGGCAGAGCCGTCGTTGCTTTCGGGGATAAAGATAAGCACAAAGGCAAGTATACCCATACCGCCGATCCAGTGGGAAAGGCACTTCCACAAAAGGCTTGAATGTGAAAGCACGGTGATATCCTCAACAATGCTTGCACCCGTTGTGGTAAAGCCGGATATTATTTCAAAAAGGGCGTTGATATAGTTAGGTATATCTCCGTTTATAACAAACGGCACAGCGCCAAAAAGGCCCATTATAAGCCATACAAGCGCAACAAGGGCAAAGCCCTCTTTCTGATACAGAGAGCTGCGGTTTGGCGCAGGTATCTGCAGCAGCCCACCGATCAGCACAAGTGCCGCAATGGGGATTATAAAGGCAAGCAGGTTGACCGTGGGCTCCTTATAGATGATCGCCACCAAAAGCGGTGCAAGCATCAAAATGCCCTCAACAATAAGTATCTTGCCTATTATCTTTCCAAGAAGCTTATAGTTCATAATCAGTTAAAAAGATCCTTCAGGTCATCAAAATTCTTATGCGTGGTTACCGCAATAACGTTATCGCCAAGCTGTATTGTGCTGTTTCCGTCCGGGATAATAACCTCGCCGTTGCGGATTATGCAGGCAATAAGGCAATCCTCCTTGATCTTAAGATCCTTAAGAGGCTTGTCATATATACGGCGCTCCTGCTTTTTAGCAAGGAATTCAAGCGCCTCTACACGGCCGTTAACAAGGCGGTAGAGCGTAAGCACGTTACTGCCGCGGCTGTTTGCAATAGCCCTGATGTAGCTTATAATGCGGTCTGCAACGATATCCTTGGGGGAAACGTTGTTGGTTATACCAAGCTCGTCAAGCATTCCGTAAAGGTCCTCGCTCCTTATCTGGGTAATGGTTCTCTTTACGTTCATCTTGTTGGCAAACATGGATACTACCATATTTTCCTCGTCTATATCGGTAAGAGCAACAAAGCCGTCCATAGCCTCAATGCCCTCTTCGATAAGAAGATCGTGCCTTGTGCCGTTTCCGCATACCACGGTAACGCGGGGCAAAAGCTCCGCAAGCCTTTCCGCCTCGGTAATATCCTCCTCAATAAGCTTTACCTTATAGCGCTTTTTAGCCAGCGCCGCCGCAAGGTAAAAGCCTATCTTGCCACCGCCAACGATCATTATCTTCTTAAGGGGAGCAACGGCAATATTTATCTCTGACAAGAAGGATCCAAGTGCACTCGCATCCGCGGTAATATGAACACGGTCCCCCTCCTCAAACACAAAATTACCGGTAGGAATGATAACCTCATCCCCACGCTGCACCGCGCAAACAAGCACGCGGGAGGAGAACTTTTTGTTCATTGCGATAATGGGCTCGCCCACAAGCGCGCAGGAGCGCTCAAGAAGTATCTCAACAAGCAAAACCTTTCCGCCTGCAAAATGCTCTACCTCTTCGGTAGAGGCAAGGCTTATAAGGTTGAATATTTCTGTTGCGGTCTCCTTTTCGGGGTTAACGATCATCGATATACCAAGCTCCTCGCGCATATCGGCGATCTGTTTTTCATAGTCGGGGTTACGCACACGCGCAACGGTATTGTCCGCACCCGCGCGCTTTGCAACAAGGCAGGCAAGGATATTCAGCTCGTCGCTGTTCGTCAGCGCGATAACAAGATCCGCATCCCTTACCTTTGCTTCCTTAAGAATATCAAGGCAGGCACCGTTGCCCACAACGCCGGAAACGTCATATTTTTCAATAAGGCTTTCCACCTTATCCTTGTCATCGTCTATTATCGTTATAACGTGGTCCTCTGCCGCCAAGGTTTTCAACACGGTGCGACCTATCGTACCGAGACCGATAATAATTATTTTCATAGATATCTCCGTAAATATAAGTATCGATTTTCTATATTATAACATATTTTTCCCTAAAAGTGTAGTCTTTTTTTATATTTTTAATCTTTTTAATATTTTTATGGCAAAATGCTTGAAAAAAGCGGTCGAAATTGCTATTATATAACTTGTAAAGAAAAAACGGAGGCGATAAAAAAATGAAAAGCGAGATCAAAAACGTTCTTATAATAGGTGATAGCTACTCCACCTTTACAGGCGCAACCCCCCAGGGCTATGCCGTATACTATTCGGATGCCGATACCGAAAAAACAGACGTGCGCCGCGAGTGCGAAACCTGGTGGTATCTTTTAAGAGAAAAAATGGGCTTCCGCATAGCGCAAAACAATAGCTGGTCGGGCTCTACCGTTGGCTACACGGGCTATAACAATTCGGATTGCAGCCATTCGTCCTCCTTTATCTACAGGCTGGAGAGGCTTGTGGAAAACGGCTTCTTTGAGAGCGAGAAAATTGACACGGTATTCGTCTTTGGCGGCACAAACGATAGCTGGGCAAACGTAGCCCTCGGTGAGGTAAGTCGGAGGCCAAGCGGTCTTAGGAAGACAATTA
>JAZRLU010000246.1:0-2914 GCA_045647045.1 Eubacteriales bacterium | reverse complement strand
ACTTCCCTCGGTAACAACACCGCTTTCGGTAACGCCGATAAGCTCCTCACCGATCATAAATACGTAGCCTGCATTATCGCTTGCAACGTAAACCTTATCAATACCTGCAAGCTCCTCGGTTGCAAACCATCTTGTAATAGTCTTGCCCTCTGTGCCGAGTGCAATATTGCAGTTATCCGCAAGGATCTGCTCGGGAGTTCTTGTATCAACCGATCCACCTGCTGCAATGGTTGCCGCCTGAAGGGCTGCCTTGATAGCCTCGCCGTATGCCTTGGAGGTAAGGGTTGCGCCCGAAACAAGATAAGGAGCAAAGCCTTCAAGATCCATACCGGTATACTTGCCTGCAGTTCCCTCAACCTCGGGGAATACCTTTGCGGCATAATCGGGGGTTTCCTCGGTTGCGATAACCTTTGTACCTACGACTTTGCCGTCCGCATCAATACCGCACATGATCATAAGACCTGCGCTTTTACCGGTAACGTTCATCTGGAATACGTATCCGCCGTCTGCAGAGTAGCCTGCGCTGACACCTGCGGGATAATCGGCGGTTATTTCAATTTCTTTAAAGTTCTTACCCTCGGGGAGCACCTCTATAAGTGCCGCGTTTGCCAAGGCGTTCTGATTAGCCGCGATGATCGGGCCTGTGATCATATTAACCGCCGCAAGCAAAAGCGCAACAACGATACAGATAGAGGAAAGAACGACAGCGGGCATAATATTATTCTTATTCATTATTATTTACCCACCTTTCCAAAGGGCTTCTTTGTGCACCACTTTTCAATGTAAGGGCTGAGAATGTTCATAAACAGAACAGCGAAGGAAACACCCTCGGGATACGAGCCCCAGAAGCGTATAAGAACGGTTATCAAGCCGCATCCGAATGCAAATACCATTTTTCCGCCCATGTTTATAGGTGTGGTGGAGTAATCGGTTGCCATAAAGAATGCCGCAAGAACAACGCCGCCGCCAAGAACCTCGTAAAGTGCTACCGTAAAGTCCATCTTTATAATAAGAGAAAGCACGAATACGGTGGCAATGAAGATAACGGGCGTTTGCCAGTTAATAACCTTGCGTACTATAAGATAGATACCGCCGATAATGAGGGCGAGCGCGCACGTTTCACCGATAGCACCAGCTCTGTTACCGATAAGCATATCAAAAAGACCGGGAAGATCAGCAACATCGCCCGACTTGATTATTTCAAGGGGAGTTGCGCTTGTTACGAGATCTGCAACCTGGAAGGACGTGAGAGTACCGCCCGCCACGCTTGAGGTGAAGGCGATAAGAAGGAATACTCTTGCGGTAACTGCGGGGTTAGCAAAATTGCATCCAATGCCGCCAAAGAGGCATTTTACCACTATTATCGCAAATACAGAGCCTACTATACAGTGCCAGATCTCAACGCTTGCGGGAAGGCTGAATGCAAGAAGTGTGCCCGTAACGCACGCGGAAAGATCGGATACGGTCTGCTTTTTCTTTACTATGAGGTTGAAAAGGAACTCGGAGAGCACGCACGATCCAACGCAAAGCGCAAGAATAAGGAGTGCTTTAAGACCGAAAAGAACTACGGATGCGATCGCCGCGGGAGCAAGCGCGATAAGCACGTCTCTCATTATCGTTTGCGTGGTTGTTTTGGTATGAAAATGAGGCGAAGCCGATACAACTAAATTTTTCACTTATGTCTCCTCCTTTTCGTCAGATTGCTTCAGTGTAGCCTGATGTGCCTTGTAATCGCGCAAAACGGCTTTTGCAAGACGGTTGTTTTGAACAAGCGGACGGTTTGCGGGGCATACGTAAGAGCAGCAGCCGCATTCCATACAAAGGGTTACCCTGCTCTCCTCGAGCCTTGCTATCTTATCCTCTGTTCCAAGGGAAAGTGCCTTTGCAAACACCGTGGGGTTAAGGCTCATCGGGCAGCTTGAAACGCATCTGCCGCAATGGATACAAGCGGTCTGCTCATGCTCCACGGCATCCTTAACGTTCATTACGGTAATGGCGTTGTTTCTCTTGGTTACAGGCTCGTCCAACGAGTAAACTGCCGTACCCATCATAGGACCGCCAAAGAGAACCTTGCCAACCGAATCAAGGTCAACTCCAACAAACTCAAGAACGTCGCGAACAGACGTTCCAAGGGGAACGATAACGTTTTTAGGCTCTTTTACAGCGCTGCCGTCAACCGTTACGCACTTTTCAACAAGGGGCATACCCGTTTTGAAGTAGTTGCCGAGCACGGCAAGCGAGGTAACGTTGATAACGATAACGCCGATATCCACGGGCAGCTTGCCCTCGGGTACTACAAGACCTGTGGTATTGTAGATAATGACCTTCTCTGCACCCTGCGGATAAAGCGAGGGGAGCGAAGATACGGATACCTTACCGTTATCCTTAAACAGCTCGGTCATCTTATCAATACATTCGGGCTTGTTTTTCTCAATACCGAATACGATTTTTTCTACTGTGGGAATAAATCTTTCAAGAACGGCAACACCCTCCGCGATATCCTCGGGATCATCAAGCATCGTTCTTGTATCGCTTGTGATATAAGGCTCACACTCTGCCGCGTTTACCACAACGGTGTGCACCGTACCGTTCTTTGCCCCCGCAAGCTTAACAGACGTGGGGAATCCGGCACCGCCGAGACCTACAAGACCGGATGCCTTAACAGCATCGATAAAGGAATCAAAATCACCTACAGAGGGCGGTGTAACAGTATCCGAAACAGTCATAAGACCGTCACTTTCTATTCTGATAGCAGCAACCTCATTACCGTTTTGAAGAAGGCAACCTTCGATTTTTACAACCTTACCCGAAACCGATGAATAAACGTTGGATGATACGTAACCGGATGCCTCGGCAATCAGCTGACCAACCTTTACCTCATCGCCAACCTTTACCAAGTCGGAGGCCAAGCGGT
>JAZRLU010000245.1:0-3080 GCA_045647045.1 Eubacteriales bacterium | reverse complement strand
GCTACACTTAAAACAAAAAAGCCTACAGAGTAATCTGCCGCAAAATAACATCAATATTTGCACATTTTGAGGTTGTATGAACAAAAAGTATTCTATTGGAGAAAAAATAAAGAATCAAAGAAAACGCCTTGGTCTTACGCAAGCGGAGACCGCGGGAGATAAGATCACGCGCAATATGCTAAGCCTTATCGAGTCCGGCAAAACCGTGCCCTCTATTGAGGTGCTTGACTATCTTGCGGGCAAGCTTGGGCTTACGCTTTCGTATATTCTTGCTCCCCGTGAGGAAGAGGTGGCGTATGAAAAGCAGATGCTTTTACCTGCTGTAAGGCTTGCATTTAAAAACGGGGATTATGCCGCTTGTATAGATGATATAGGCCGCATAACCGAGCTTGATGACGAGCTTTGCTACATCCTTGCACACTCACACTTTTACCGCGGACGCGATCTGTTGCTTTCGGGTGCACTTATCAGTGCAAGGGAGCATATAGAAAAGGCGGTAGAGCTTTCGGGGCAAACCGTTTACAAAACCGAAAATATACGTACCCTTGCAATGCTTTATCTTGCCGTTGCAAAAAATATCCAGTCTCCCCTGCTTGAGCTTGATGCGGATGCCTTTATGCGCGATACAGCCGCGATCACGGACGTTGATTTCTTTAAGTACGTTATGCGCGAGTACGATCACGAATATCGATCCGAGCTTTACAGAAAGCATCTTGATGCAAGAGCACTTATGAAAAAGTACGCGTATGCGGAGGCGATCTCAAAGCTTATCGATATCGAGGAGCAGAAAAACGATAACTATAACGCTTGCGTTATGTTTGGTGTTTACTCGGATCTTGAGGCGTGCTATAAGCAGATCGGCGATTTTGAAAATGCCTACAGATACTCTGCAAAGCGCTTCTCCCTGCTCAGCGCTTTTAACACTTAAACCCTATTTTACGAACCCGATTGCCAGGCTTTTCCACCTGTGATCGGGTTTATATTATAATAGGTAAGAAATAATAATTATTTTATTAAAAAGTATTGACTTAATTGGAGTTTGATGATATATTATATCTAGTGAAAGTTGGGCAAAATTAGGATAAGCTCTGTTTTTCACATTACAACGATTATTAAAAAGGAAGGAGAGATTTGCCGCTACGGCAAATCGGGAATTCGGTTTGGACAAATACACAAAACCAGAAATCTTGGGACTTCCAAAGGCTGACGAGCTTCATCAGGCTCTTCTTAACGGAGAAAATGCACCGGTAAGAGAGCAGCTTGCTATGCTCTTCGACGAGGCATCCTTCGTTGAGACAAGTGCATACGTAACAAGAGGCTTTAATGACTTTGTGTCCACAGAAAAAGCAAATGAATTGGAGGGTGTTATCTGCGGATACGGCGCAATTGACGGCAAGCTCGTTTTTGCATTTGCAGAGGACTCTACCAGAATGGGCGGCGCTATCGACGAGCGCCATGCAAAGAAGATCGTAGATCTTTATGCACTTGCTGTTAAGAACGGCGCACCTGTGATCGGTATCTTTAACTCTAACGGTACTGACGTATTCCAGGGCACTGCAGGTCTTGCAGCATACGGCAGAATTATTTCTGCTGTGAACTCCGCATCCGGCGTAGTACCCCAGATCGCATTGGTTGCAGGCAAATGCATGGGCCTTTGCGCTGCTATTGCATCTATGTTTGACGTAACCGTTAAGCTTAGTGATGCACAGCTTTACGTTTCCTCCCCTGCTCTTACCGGCGCTGAAGGTGCTCAGGATGCCATCGTTTCCTTCACCGGAGATGCTGCGCAGTGTGCAGGCTATATCAGAGGACTTGTTTCCTTCCTTCCTATGAACTCAACCGTAGGATGTGTTGCGGATTGCTGCACCGACAATCTTAACAGAATGCTTGGTGACGTTGATTTCGCAGGAAGCGCAGCTGCTATCCTTTCTCTTCTTGCAGATAACGGCGTATTCTATCAGGTAAGCGCAGGCTTCGCTACCGAAACCTCTGTAGCATTTGCTACTGTTGGCGGTGTAAGATGCGGCCTTGTTGTAAGCGCTTACGAGAATAACAACGGTAGAATTACCGCTGCCGGTGCAAGAAAGATATCCAGATTCGTTAACTTCTGTAATTCGTTCGGTATTCCGGTAGTTACGGTTGTAGATTCTCTTGGTCTTGAGATCGAAAAGACTAATGAAACCGCATTCTTCGCACCCGAGCTTGCAAGGCTCGCTGCGGCGTATGCTTCCGCAACTGTTCCCATGGTTACCGTTATAAACGGTCATGCTATCGGCGCAGCCTTCGTTCTTCTCGGTTCTAAGTCTCTCGGTGCTGACGTTGTATATGCTACCGATGCATCCGAGATATGCGCTCTTAATGCAGAGAGCGGCGTTGCATTCGCTTGGGATAAGTACATCACTCTTGAAACCAAGAGAGAGACACTTGTTGAAGAGTGGCGCCAGACCGTTTCTTCTCCTGCAAGAGCTGCAGCATCCGGTGAGATCGATGATATAATCAGCGTAAACGAGATGAGAGCAAGAATTTGCTCCGCGCTCCTTATGCTTTGCTGCAAGGGTCAGAATTCCCTCCTCGGCCGTAAGGTTCTTCCTCTTTAATGGGAGGTAGTTATGAACTTTTTGTTAGAGATGGACGGTAATACTCTTGCCTTTGGCGGCGAGGTCGTTCTTGTTGGTATGGGAACCGTTTTTGCGGTTCTTGGTATCATTTGGGCGTGCCTTACACTCTTCCGTGTTGTGTTTTATGATATTCCCAACAAGCGTGCAAACGCTGAGACCGAAGAGGTAAAGCCCGTGGTTGAGACCGCCGTTGTTAACGCTGCTCCCGATAACGATGATGAGATCATTGCTGTTATCGCGGCTGCTATCGCTGCTGCAGAGAGCGAGAATACCGGTTTGAAATTCAAGGTAGTATCCTTCAGAAGAGTATAATTTGAATATTTGAAAGGAATTGTTAGAAATGAAAAAGTATAATATAACCGTAAACGGAACCTCTTATGAGGTTGTTGTTGAAGAGGTTGCAGCTGACGGTACTGTTGTTAGCGCACCTGTAGTAACCCCCGAAGTCGGATCGTAGCCATG
>JAZRLU010000244.1:0-4749 GCA_045647045.1 Eubacteriales bacterium | reverse complement strand
ACTGCAGATCTGAGATTAATACAGCCTGCAAACGCGGCAGGACCAAGCTCTGTGAGAGAGGAGGGAATATCAAAGAAGTTGAATGCACAGGAAAGGAATGCCTGCTGACCGATAACCTGTACCTTATCGGAGATAGTTACCGAGGTAAGGTATATGCACTCTGCAAATGCGCCGTAGTTTACCGAAACTATAGAATCGGGGATAACAACGCTTGTGATAGCTGTCTTATGGAATGCAACGTTGCCTATCGCGGTAACGGGCAGACCTCTGTACTCCGTGGGGATAACGATATCCATTCTCTCACAGAATCCGATGCCCTCGATGTAATAGGACTCGCCGTCAGCATTAAGCTTGATAGAAAGGGTTGCCGCAAAATAGTCCATACCGCAGGTATTGCAGAAATTGCCGCCGTCAGGAATATCGTGCATGTATGAGTAATCGCCGCCGCTCTCGCCGCACATGGTGCATTTACCAAGCTCAGCGCAGGTCTCACCGTCATAGTAGTGAGCCTTAAGAGAACCACCGCTCTCGCCGCACATAGTGCAGGTTCCAAGCACACTGCAGGTCATACCCTGATAGTTGTGGGGTAAAAGGTTTCCGCCTTCATCGCCGCACATAGTGCACGTGCCCTTACTTGTGCAGGTAGCATTCTGATAGTTATGCGCAAGGAGGGTAGTTGTGGTTGCATCACAGTTCTTGCACTGACCGTACTCGGTGCAGGTAGCGTTCTCAAACTCGTGGTCGGGTGTATCGCCGTAGCCAAAGCCGCAATCAACGCATACAGCCTGTGCTCCGCAGGTAGCCTTACCGCCAAAGTGGGATGCACGGCCTTCCTTGTATCCACAGCCGGGGCGCATACACATCTTAGTGTGCGTGGTGTTATCGGCGTTGTAGCCTATATCGTGGCCAAGTGCCTCACCGTACTGCTCACCGCAGCTTTCGCATATTGCGGGACCTTCGCATCTTTCACCGCCGCTGTGCTGATGACCGCAGGATGAAAGCGCAAGCAAAGCGCAAACGGCAAAAATAAGTAATAAAAGCTTTTTCATATCTATCTCCAATCTGAAATTAAACAAAGTCTATAGATCCGTCGTCCCCGATCGCACCTATTCTTGCAAGTGCCTCAACGCGTACGCCGGATGCGCGGATACGGTCCGCACCTTTTGAAAATACCTTTTCTATAGCAACTCCCGCGCCAACAACGGTAGCATTCGCACTTCTGCATATGTCTACCAAAGCGCGAAGGGTGCTTCCGTTGGAAATAAAATCGTCAATGATAAGGATTTTATCATCTTCGGTTATATATTCCCTTGCAACGGTAACTGTGTATTCATTGCCGTGCGTAAACGAAACAACGCGCGCAGAATAAAGGTCGGGGGAAACCTTGCTTGAACGTGTTTTTCTTGCAAAAACCACGGGCACAGCCATTTCAAGCCCTACAATCGCGGCAAGCGCTATGCCGGATGCCTCTGCGGTAAGTATTTTCGTTACGCCCTCTGATCCGTAAAGCCGCTTGAACTCGGCGGCAAGCTCCTTTAAGAGCATAGGATCCATTTTGTGATTAAGGAACGAGTCTACCTTAACGATCTGTCCTTGGAGCACCCGTCCGTCGGTAAGTATTCTGTTTTCCAAAAGCTTCATACAGTACTCCTTTACACGGTTTTAGTAAAATCGATCGGCGTGATGCCGTTCTTCTCTAAAAACTCACACGCAAGCCTGAAATGATTGCATCCGAAAAATCCCGCATACGCAGATAATGGGCTTGGGTGTGCACATTCAAGCACAAGATGCCTCGGATTTGTGATAAGGCTCTTTTTTGATCTTGCATTCGATCCCCAAAGCATAAACACAACCGGCTGAGGCTTTTCGTTTATCACAGAAATGATCTTGTCCGTAAGCGTTTCCCATCCGTGCCCCTTGTGGCTTTGCGGTGAGCCTTCTCTTACGGTAAGAGTGGTATTAAGAAGTAACACACCCTGCTTTGCCCATCCGGTAAGCTCGCCGGTTGCAGGCATAGGCATTCCGTATTCGCTTGCAAGCTCCTTGAATATGTTAACAAGTGAGGGCGGGGGCTTTACACCTGCCTTTACGGAAAAGCACAAGCCGTGAGCCTGACCGGGTCCGTGATACGGATCCTGCCCAAGGATAACCGCCTTGGTATCTGCAACAGATGTGTAGCGCAGCGCATTGTATATATCGTTCATCGGCGGATAAACGCGCGCGGTGCTGTATTCGGTTTTCAAAAACTCGCGCAGGGCAAGGTAATAATCGCACTGAAGCTCGTCTTTTAGAGCATCATCCCAATCGTTGCCAAACGATATCATACGTCTCCTCCTGCAGTTTTAAACATTTATTAAAATATTATAACACTTTATTTCGGATTTTTCAATACGTTTGCCGCAAAAAAGAGCAAAGATACCGTTTTTTTAGGTATCCTTGCTCTCAGATGTATTCGGTTTATGGCTTTTGCGGCGTATTGTACCGCATTTATTCCGTAAAAGTGCTTGATATGACCCTCTTGCTTTCGGGCGGTGAATATACCCAGCTGTCGATGTGAGAGGTCTTGTCGGGATCAATGTAATATTCAAGCGTATGCCGCGATATCGGCTCGTCAACCGTGTCTATGATTATAAGCTTCACCTTCATTTTTTCGGGAATTATGCTTTTTATGTAAACGGCGGCGGTCTGCTCGGGGTAAACGCCCTCCTTGTACTCGGCAAGCCCTGCAAGGTTAGGCGTCAGCTCAACAAAAATACCGTAGCTTTCCACGCTGCGCACTATTCCGCGCACGGTTTGCCCCTCGGTAAATCTTGCGGCGTTCTCCTTCCAGCTTCCAAGCAGCTCGCGCTCGCTCATATAAACGCGCCCACGCTCGTCAATGCTTTTTACCACCGCATACAGCTTATCACCAACGGCAAGCCGTGCCGAAGGATGGCTTATTCGGGAAACCGAGATGCAGTCGATAGAAAGAAGGGAGATCATACCGCAGCCTATATCAACAAATGCGCCAAAGCCCTCTATATGAGTAACCTTAACGGGTATTATATCACCGGGGAAAAGGTCTGAAATATAATTCAGGTGGCACTCCCTTTGTGCGGCGGCGCGTGAAAGGTATGCTACCGTACCGCCGTTTGGGGCTTGTGCAAAGCCGGTTACCTTAAAGCATATGGGCTTGCCGACTCTTGTAAGAATGGCAATATCCTTTACCGCATCTCCATCCCGTGAGTATTCGCATTCCTCGCGCGGTATTATGCCTATAACTCCACCGCCGAGCGACACGTGCAGGTTGAAGTTGTGATCGCACATTATTGCGGGGGCTTCAAGTATAGCCTGCCTCTCCAGTGCGCGTTCAAGACCCGCCCTTCCCGATATATATTCCTTATTCTCATACGTTCCAAGGCGGCTTCCCTCGGGGGTATATCTGTTTGTCATAGTAGCGTTTCCTTTTCTCTTATTATCTTCGCGGCGGTGCCGCTTTATAAATGATATGAGAAAAGGGCAGGCTTTATGACATCAAAGACCGAAGCTTACGCTTATTGCATCGTTAACGGTCTTCATGGTGTCATCGTCAAGATGCCCCATCTTTTCCTTCAGCCTTTGCTTATCTATGGTACGTATCTGTTCAAGTAAAATAACGCTGTCCTTTGCAAGCCCAACCCTTCCGCCGAAGATATCTATATGTGTAGGCAGCTTTGCCTTGCCCATTTTAGAGGTTATCGCCGCTGCAATAACCGTTGGGCTGTGTCTGTTGCCTACGTCGTTTTGCACAATAAGAACGGGGCGCAGCCCTCCTTGCTCGCTTCCTATAACGGGGCTGAGATCCGCATAAAATATATCACCGCGTTTTATATTCATATCCATTACGTAAATCCTTTGCTTACTTTCTTTTTTGACGATACACGGATGCTATATATATCTTTGCCATACTTCCGTGATTTTAAAACGTATTTTTTAATTCTCTTGCTAATATGGTATGAAAAAACGCAAAAAAAGGAACTGCCGCAATCTGCGCGGCAGCTCCCAAAAGCGGAAAATATCGGGTAATACCGTATTGTCTTGCCCGTGCGGCAAGAAGCGCTATTACCGCTTTTGCCCAACGGCTTATCTTTCTCCGTAAGAGGGCGTATGGGTGCGGTTGTGCTGTACCTCGTCTGTGTCAAGATCCTTAAAGAGCAGGGAAATGCACCAGATTCCGCAAAGAGCAACCGCAACGTATATTATACGCGCAAGCAGCATCTCGGGTCCCCCGGCTATCCATGCAACAAGGTCAAAGGAGAAAAGTCCTACCAGCCCCCAGTTAAGACAACCTATTATTGAGATGATAAGTGCTATTTTGTTTATGATATTCATACCTTATCCTCTTATTTTTATCGGCGGCAACGTACTTGCGCCGAGGCTGTGCCGCATATGCGGTGCGCCCGATGTTAGTATGTGCACTTTGTAAGCACGTATACCTCAATCGTCAAAATCGGGCGTAACCTCTCCGAATGCGTTTTTTAAAATTTCAAGAGATCTTTTTTCGATTCTCGATACGTAAGAGCGGGATATGCCGAGATGCCGCGCAACATCGCGCTGTGTTAATGGCTTATAGCCATTAAGCCCGTAGCGTAAAACGATTATTGTGCGTTCGCGCCCGTCAAGCTCGGTCTCTACAAGCGTGCGTATCTTTTCAATATGTATTGCCATATCGATATCCTCAGCTATATGCTCGGGAGAGCTGATTATATCAAGATAGGTAAGTGGATTTCC
>JAZRLU010000243.1:0-5277 GCA_045647045.1 Eubacteriales bacterium | reverse complement strand
GGCGTTGGTGGCAGTAGCCTTCTTTTCACCGTTAACGTACAAAACTACGTTATCTGTTTTAGACGATGTGTCAACGGTAACGGCGATCTTAACGAATTTGGGATCCGCATCCGTACCCATATAATCGGTTACCTTATGGTTTATAACTACGTTTCCGTAGGTTTGGGAAAATACCCTGATTTTTCCCTCACATCCCGCGGCACTGCTGCCTATTTCAAAGGCAAAGCCGCCGAGATACTTACCGCCGTTATAAGAGGATATAAGAATACCCCTGCTGTTACGGTATTGCTCGGGAATGTAAATTTCGGTTTCAAAAGTGATAGAGCCATCAGGCTTTATCTCCTCATTCAATTTATAAAGATCGTTTGAGGCAAAGGTTCTTCCGGGAAGCTTGACCGTATCGGCAGATGCTGACATAGCCATTACACAAGCTATGCAAGCAACGGTTACGATCACCGAAAGAATCAACAAAATTTTGCGAGATCTTGATGCTTTCTTTTCCATCCTTGTATCTCCTTTTTTTGTATTTTTTGCGAGTTCCACACTTGACACTATGGGACCTCTATGATATAATTATATCACAAAAGATATAAAATAAAATCCACAATAGCGGATTTATAATTCATAAAGATACAAAAAAGGCGCGTTATGGAAAAATACACAACATTTGATGCTATAAGAAGCAGTGATATTGAAAGCTTCAGCGGTCTTGACAAGGAAATATCTCTTGCCCCCATTCCCGCAACGGAGATATTGCCTATAGAGATAAGCCGATTCGGAATTACCTATCCCGATAAGAATTACCGCATAAAACGAAATCCCTCTCCCTGCTTTATAGTTGAATATATCGCATCGGGCGTAGGATATATAGAGATCAACGGCAAAAAGCACAGGCTTGAAAAAAATGACGTTTATATCGTTCACCCGGGTGATCACTGTGAATACTATGCCGATAGGATAACGCCTTATAAAAAGTATTGGATAAACTTTCGCAGCTCCTTCTTTTTTGACTTTATAAAAAACTACGGAATCGAGGAAAGAGTTATACACGGGATCGATATTTCCGGATATTTTGAGCAAATATTCGAGCTTGAAAAAATATCGAGCAGGTGCGACGATCTTTATTTGCCTATAAGCAAGATCCTTTTTTCTATGATGATCGATATCGCATCCTATAAAAAGCAAATGATTTCCGACGGTGAGGTTGGACTTGCCGCGCAGGTGAAAAATTATCTTGAATACGGCTTTAACGAGGACGTTACGATGGACACGCTTGAAAAGGTGTTTTACCGTTCAAAATCCCAGATAACAAAGAGCTTTAAGGCGGCGTACAATACCACCCCCTACTCTTACCTTATAGACGTGCGGATAGAGCTTGCGAAGAATCTTTTGAAAACCACGAAAACGCCTATAAAGGAAATTGCGGAATACTTCCGCTTTTCCTCGGAATATCATTTTTCCGGATGCTTTAAAAAGCACGTTGGCGTATCACCGAGAGAATACAGAAAGAACGTAACGGATGATAAGCACACCGCGCACGTGCAGGAATAAGGGTGTACTTATCAAAATAAAGAAGGAGAAGATACCCTGCCCTTAAGGCTTGTATCCTCTCCTTTTTACGTGCTCTATCTAAAGATCACTCGTCATCCGTTATAACGGTAAGCTCATCCGTTTCGCCAACAATGTACTGATAACGCTTACCGCGAGTTTCCTTGCTCATAAGAAACACGCTTTTTACCGAGTGCTCTAAAGCGGCACGGTGTATAATAAAATCATCCTCATCAATATCGCTTATGTAATGCATATCCATTCCCTTAGATGAAAGGAAGGCTATATCAAAGTTAAACGCGCCGATGAATTTTAAAGCCCCGTATCCGCCAACGCTTTTGTTAAACGGATTATAATCTCCACCCGTAAGCTTTGTCATAATCCCAAGATCACCAAGCCCCGTGCAAAGATCAAGCGAATTTGTAACCACAAGGCGCGGCTTATATTTTACAAGCTCCGGCAACAGATACGTGCAGGCATCTGAAGAATCTACGTATACTGTCTCACCGCCGCGAAGATATTCTGCCGCACGGCGTGCTATCAGTATTTTTTCATCAACGTACGTTTCTCTGCGAATGCAGGATGCGATCGCATTTTCATCACTGTTAAGAGTGATCTTGCCCCTTGAATGCGTTATAAGTCCCTCCTCCAAAAGAGGCTTAAGCGCGCGGCGCACGGTCATTTCACTTACGTAAAGCTTTGCTGAAAGCTCCTTTATGCTCATAGCACCGGTTGATAGCAGGGAGATCAGCCGTTCTTTTCTTTGATCCATTATATACTCCAATCGTTAGGTAACGATATTTCTGTTAAGGTATTTTGCACTTTTCCTTGTATATTGTATCACAGTTAAATGAAAAAATCAACATCGAGATCAAAAAATATCTCTGCACACCGATCAAATAATATATTGATTTTTGCACGAAAGAATGATATAATCAAATCATCAAGACAATAGGAGAGTTATCTTATGGCAAGAACCTTTATACGCAACGTGAAACGCCGCGTTTATCCGCTTTCGGGTGCTTGGCGCTACAAAAAGGATGAAAACGGTATAGGTAAAGAAAACGGATGGTACAACGGGCTTACAGATGCCGCGACCTGCGATATTCCCTCTGTATGGAATACCGAATTCGGTATGCTTACGTATTGCGGCAAGGTATGGTATGAGCGCGAATTTTATTTTGACGGCGGCACCGCCAGGCTTTGCTTTGGTGCCGTTATGACCGAGTGTGAGATATGGCTTGACGGTGTTTTTGTTGGCTCTCACTATGGCGGATTTTGCGAATTCAGCGTTACCGTGCGTAGCGTTAGCCCCGGAATGCACAGACTTACCGTTTTATGCGATAACTCCTTTGACGAAAGCTCTATACCGCAGATCAAGGTAGACTGGTATCACTACGGCGGTATAATACGCGACGTTGATGCCGAGCTGCTTTGCGGTATATGCGTAAATAATATACGCGTTGAATATGAATTATCCGCAGATCTCAAAAAGCTTTCCCTTTGCGCTATAGCCGATCTTTACAATGCGGGTGATGCTGCCGCAACGGATAGCGTTTGTTTTAAGCTTGACGGCTTATGCGAATTTAAAACGGACGTTACCCTTGATGCCGCAGAGGAGTGCACGCTTGAGCTTGGGCGCGCCGTTATAGAAGATTTTGAGCTTTGGGATCCTGCTGCACCGAAGCTTTACGGAATATGCGCTTATACCTCTTGCGACGATCTTTACGACCGCGTTGGATTCCGCAAGATAGAGGTTTGCCCGGAGGGCGTGCTTATTAACGGCAATCTTACGGAGCTGCGCGGAGTTAACAGACACGAGGAGCATCCCGACCACGGATTTGCATTTCCGCGCGATCTTATGAGGCGCGATATTGATATCATACGCGACCTCGGCTGCAACACGGTGCGAGGCTCTCACTACCCCGCATCCCGCTATTTTATGGACCTTGCGGATGAATACGGTATTTTGTACTGGTCTGAAATACCGATATGGGGCTACGGATTTTCACCGAAGGCACTTGCAGACAAGACCGTTATAGAGCGCGGCGCCGAGATGCACCGCGATATGGTGAAGTATTACTATAACCATCCGTCTATTATCATATGGGGAATGCACAACGAGATCCACTCCGAATGTGAAGAAGCGGTACCGATGACAAAGCTGTATTACGAATTTCTTAAGGCAAACGGCGGCAACCGCATAGTAACTTACGCATCGGATAAGATACTTAACGATATTTGCTTTGAATGGTGCGACCTTATATCGATAAACACTTACGTAGGATGGTACTACGGTGAAATTGAAGAGTGGCAGGCTCAGCTTGATAAGATAAGAAGAAGGCGCGATGAGCTTGGATGCTCGCATAAGCCCGTTATTATGAGCGAATTTGGCGCGGCGGCGCTATACGGGCACCACACGTTTGATAACGTGCCTTGGACCGAGGAATACCAAGCAAATCTTATAAGCCACGCGCTTGAGGTGTTCCACGCATCCGATATGTGCTGCGGCTTTTACGTATGGCAATTTGCGGATATAAGAACCTGCCTTGAGGTTGGACTGAACCGCGCAAGAGGCTTTAACAACAAGGGTATTCTCAACGAGCACAGAAAGCCCAAGCTTGCTTATTTGAAGACCAAGGAGCTTTACGAAAAATTCAAGGCTGAAAATTAAAGCCTTTTACAAGATCAAAAATACATAATTAACGGCACCGTGCGCATATTATCTATTAAAGGACGGTGCCGTTATGATCAAAAAACTTTTTTTAAAATACAAAAGCCATATCATATCCATACTGATATCACTCGGCACGGGTATACTCTCTGCCCTGCTTACGATGCGGAATATGGATATTGCCGCTGTGGCAAATATGCCGCCATTGTCCCCGCCTGCATTTCTCTTTCCTATAGTATGGACTATTCTTTTTATCCTTATGGGCGTTTCTGCGGCGCGAATTTTTGACAGAAGAAATAAAAATCCCGAGGTAGCAAGAAGTGGGCTTACCTACTACGCTATGTCACTTGTTGTAAACCTTACGTGGAGCATTATATTCTTTAACCTCCACTCCTATCTTATTGCATCGGTATGGATCGTTCTGTTACTTGCGCTGATAGTGCTTACCGTGATACGGTATGCGGCGATGGATAAGATTTCGGCATATCTACAGATCCCCTATATACTGTGGGTATCATTTGCAACCTATCTTACATTCGGCATATTCTATCTCAACGGCTGATATACGTTTTTTACAAAAAAAGGCTGCCTTGATGCGAAAAAACATCTCGGCAGCTTTTTGTTATTTATCCTTTTTAATTTGATTTGGAATTATAATGCGACTTTGCCACCTTGACGTATCAAGGGCGGCGGCTTGCACGTACGTTGAGCGCACAAACTTAACACGCTGCCGCACTTCACCGTTTTCCTCTACCTTTATATAAAGTCCTTCCATATCCCGAGAGTTATCTGTAGCTTTCATCACCTCGCAGACGTTTGCGCCTACAGTCTCTGCTACCGCCGCCAATACCTCAAGGTGGGAGGGGGATATGTAGCGCGATACGGAAAGATGCCCAAGCACCTCATCGCGCGTTCGGTAGCATCCGCTACCGAGCACAGGTACGGAGTAAAGTGGGAACGGTAGGACTTTTGTAATAGCGCGGCGGGAGGGCGTGTCAAGAAAAACGCCCTTTTCCTTATCGTAAATATCAAACTCAATAAAGTAATCCGGCAGG
>JAZRLU010000242.1:0-5270 GCA_045647045.1 Eubacteriales bacterium | reverse complement strand
CATACACCCCGAGGTAATGCAGTCCTGCCAGCTTGCTATGGGACTTACCCAGCTTGAGGTTGGCTCTAACTGGAACACCATGCCCTGCCATACTCACGACAGGCGTATGGAGGTTTACCTCTACCTTGATATGGGCCCCGGCGATGCAGTATTCCATATGATGGGCGAGGCAAAGGAAACGCGCCACATCGTAATGCACAACGAAGAGGCTGTTATATCTCCCTCTTGGTCCATCCACTCCGGCGTAGGCACAAAGAACTACTCGTTCATCTGGGCTATGTGCGGTGAGAATCAGGAATTTACCGATATGGACCACATCGAAACCAAGGAACTCAGATAATTTATTGATAAGGAGAAATAAAATGGCACAGAATTTCAGACTTGACGGTAAGGTAGCACTCGTTACAGGTGCATCCTACGGTATCGGCTTTGCAATTGCAAAGGCACTTTACGAGGCAGGCGCTACCATCGTTTTCAACGATATTAAAGAGGAGTTTGTTGAGAAGGGACTTGCAAACTATGCAGCGGAGAACATCACCGCACGCGGCTACGTTTGCGACGTTACCGATGAGGATGCAGTAAACGCTATGGTTGCACAGATCACCGCAGACGTTGGACCTATCGATATCCTTGTTAACAACGCAGGTATCATTAAGCGTATCCCCATGCACGAGATGAGCGCGGCAGAGTTCAGACAGGTTATTGACGTTGACCTCAACGCTCCCTTCATCTGCGCAAAGGCTGTTATCCCCTCTATGATGGAGCGCGGCGGCGGAAAGATCATCAACATCTGCTCTATGATGAGTGAGCTTGGCCGTGAGACCGTATCCGCATACGCATCCGCAAAGGGCGGACTTAAGATGCTTACAAGAAACATTGCATCCGAGTACGGCAAGTACAACATTCAGTGTAACGGTATCGGCCCCGGCTACATTGCAACTCCCCAGACCGCACCCCTTCGTGAGATCCAGCCTGACGGTGAGCGTCATCCCTTCGATAAGTTCATTATCGCAAAGACTCCCGCCGAGAGATGGGGCAATCCCGAAGATCTTGCAGGCCCTGCAGTATTCCTTGCATCCGAGGCATCCGATTTCGTAAACGGTCACGTTCTTTACGTTGACGGCGGTATTCTCGCATACATCGGCAAGCAGCCCTGATAGAAAGGCATAAAAATGAAAAGCTACAGTACCATACTTGAAGAAAACCGCGCTTGGGCAGAGGAGGTCTTTGCCGCTATAGATGCAAAGATGTCTCGCGTTACGCTGCGCTCTCGCGATAAGCTGGTAGATGGTGTTAACGAAAACGGCGTACATAATGAAAGAGTGCCCAACAGCTGGACTGCCGGCTTCTGGGGCGGTCTCAACTATTTGCTTTACGAGTATACGAAGAACGAGGATTACCTTAAGACCGCAAAGCGCAGTGAAGAGCTTATGGACGCAGGACTTCGTAACTTTGAGAAGCTGCATCACGACGTTGGCTTTATGTGGCACATTCTTTCGGGCGCAGGCTATGCCATAACGGGTGACCGCGCATCCAAGGTGCGCAACTTCTTCGCGGCAACAACGCTTTCATCGCGTTTTGTTATGACACCCGAGGGCGGCTTTATCCGCGCGTGGAACGATCCGCACGCAGGTCAGCCCGTTGATAACTGGACTATAGTAGACTGCCTTATGAACCTGCCCATTCTTTATTGGGCATCGCGCGAGATCGGTGACGATAGATTTACGCGCATTGCTATGGAGCACGCTGATACGGCTATCAGATGCCACCTGCGTGACGATGGCTCGGTTAAGCACATAGTTGAGCATAACCGCGATACGGGCGAGGAGGTATGCAGCTACGGTGGACAGGGTATAGCGGTAGGCTCGTCCTGGTCACGCGGTCAGGCGTGGGGACTTTACGGCTTCGCTATCTCCTATATCCACACGGGTGAGGAAAGATATCTTAACGCCGCAAAGCAGATAGCAAACTACTTTATCGCAAACTGCTGTGACGATTGGCTTCCGAGAGTAGATTTCCGCGCTCCCGCAGAGCCTGTATACTATGACTCCACCGCAGGCGCTTGCGCCGCGTGCGGACTTATCGAGCTTGCAAAGCGCCTTCCCGAAAACGAGGGCGGTATGTATATGAATGCCGCGGTTAATATCCTTAAGGCACTTTGGCAGAATTTTGCAAATCTCGATCCCAATACCGACGATATGATCGGTATGGGCTCAGGCCGTTATCCCGTGCCCGGCGTTTATAACGAAAGGCAGGCAAACGTGCATATTTCAATAATTTACGGTGATTACTTCTTTACCGAGGCAATTCTTAAGCTCCTCGGTAGCGAATTCTTTACTTGGTAAGGGCGAACCCCCACTAATACTAAAAGGGCACTGCATCTTGTTCGCCAATAGAATTTTCTCAAAATGGGACCCAATCCCATTTTGATGCGAAGCACACCGAAAATTCGTTGAACTACAGTTTCGGGCGAGCTTTGCAGGGGCGAACCCCCACTAATACTAAATTCGCAAAATCAAACTTGATTTCACACTATTAAATTAAAGTAATGGAGACAATATGAAAAGCTACAATACTATTCTTGAAGAAAATCTCGCTTGGGCGAAAGAAACCTTCGAAAAGGTAAATGCTAAGATGTCCGCTATGACTCAGCGCTCGCGCGACAAGGTCGTAGACGGTGTTGACGAAAACGGCTTCCACAAGGACAGAATGGAAACCAACCCCAACTGATGGTGCAACGGCTTCTGGGGCGGACTCAACTATATGCTTTACGCGTATACAAAGGATGAGGAGTACCTTAAGACCGCAAAGAGCAACGAGAAGATAATGGATAAGGCTATCGTTAATTTTGAGAAGCTTGACCATGATGTTGGATTCCTCTGGCACATTATGTCCGGCGCGGGCTATAAGCTCACCGGTGACCGTGAGTCCAAGGTGCGCAACTTCTTTGCGGCTACCTCTCTTGCATCCAGATACGTAATAGATGCAGGCTTCATCCGCGCATGGAACAGTAACGGTGCAAAGGATTATTCTATCATAGATTGCCTTATGAACCTTCCCCTTCTTTACTGGGCATCTCGCGAGATCGGTGACGATCGCTTTGCGAAAATAGCAATGGCACATGCGGATATGAGCATCATTGATCACCTTCGTGATGACGGCTCTATCGTTCACATCGTTGAGCATGACAGAGAAACTGCAACCGTACGTGCAACCCACGGCGGACAGGGTATTGCGGTAGGCTCCTCCTGGTCTCGCGGTCAGGCTTGGGCGCTTTACGGCTTTACCATCTCCTACATCAATACAAATGAGGAAAGATATCTTAACGCCGCAAAGCAGGTAGCAAACTACTTTATCGCAAACTGCTGTGACGATTGGCTTCCCCGTGTAGATTTCCGCGCTCCCGCAGAGCCCGTATACTATGACTCCACCGCAGGTGCTTGCGCCGCGTGCGGACTTATCGAGCTTGCAAAGCGCCTTCCCGAAAATGAGGGCGGTATGTATATGAATGCCGCAATCAATATTCTCCGCGCTATGACAGAGAAGTTCTGCAACTTCGATCCCGCAAACGACGTTATGCTCGGCTACGGAACCGTTCGTTATCCCGTACCCGGTACGTCTTACAGCACCCCCGAGACTGCAGGCGTGCATATCTCTATAATTTACGGCGATTACTTCTATACCGAGGCAATTCTTAAGCTCATCGGTGCTGATTTCTTCCCCTGGGCATAACGCAAAGAAAGAGCTGCTTTTGCGGCGGAACGGAGACAAATTATGAAAAAGGCGGCAGATATTGTTGCGGCTAATTTGGAGTGGCTTAACTCCACTTATGAAAAAACAGAGAAAAAGCTCAGCGTAATGGCGGTGCGCTCGCGTGACGTTGTTGCATACGGTGTTGATGAAAACGGCAGGCATAAGGACCTTTCGGAAACTAAGATCCATTGGTGGTGCAACGGCTTCTGGGGCGGTCTTAACGCCATGATGTATGAGTATACAAAAAAGGAAGAGTATCTTGCTTGCGCCAAGTCTATCGAAAGCAAGCTTGACGTTGCGCTTCGTGAAAAAACCACCGATCTTCATCACGACGTTGGCTTTATGTGGCACATTCTTTCGGGCGCGCTTTACCGCGTAACCGGAGATATGGGCTCTCGCACAAGGAATTTCTTTGCCGCAACCACCCTCAGCGCACGATTCAATATTGACGGTGGCTTTATCACCGCGTGGAACGGTAAGGATAAGCAAAACTGGACTATTATTGATACTCTTATGAACCTTCCTCAGCTCTATTGGGCATCGCGTGAGATCGGTGACGATAGATTTGCGCGCGTTGCTATGGCGCATACCGATATGGCACTTGTAGACCACCTTCGTGAGGACGGCTCGGTAGTTCATATCGCGGAGCACGATAGAGAAACAGGCGAGCTTGTAAAGACCTTCGGCGGTCAGGGCTATGAGGAGGGCTCCTCCTGGTCTCGCGGTCAGGCTTGGGCGCTTTACGGCTTCACCCTTGGATATATCCACACGGGCGAGGAAAGATACCTTAACGGTGCAAAGCAGGTAGCAAACTACTTTATCGCAAACTGCTGCGACGATTGGCTTCCCCGTATAGATTTCCGCGCTCCCGCAGAGCCTGTATACTATGACTCCACCGCAGGCGCTTGCGCCGCGTGCGGTCTTATCGAGCTTGCAAAGCGCCTTCCCGAAAACGAGGGCGGTATGTATATGAATGCCGCAGTTAACATCCTCCGCGCTATGACGGAGAAGTTCTGCAACTTCGATACCGATAATGACGTTATCCTCGATTACGGCTCCGAGCGCTACCCCGTCCCCGGTGTCTACACCGAGGCAAAAGCAGGCGTGCATAAATCCATCATCTACGGCGATTACTTCTTCACAGAAGCGCTATTGAAGCTTAAGGGATCGGAGTTTCTTCCTTGGTAAGGTGTGAACACAAGCTTTAGCTGAGATTAAGCTACAGGCTGTTCACACAATAGAATTTTCTCAAAATGGGACCCAATCCCATTTTGGCGCAAGGGCGCACCGAAAATTCGGTTGAACTTTAGTTTTCGGCGGAATTTGCAAGGGCGAACACAAGCTTAAGCAAAATAAAAATAAGATAAACAAAGAGGCGTTGCGAAATGCAACGCCTCTATTTTAATTTATACCTCCAATGCGCCGCAGCGCAATTCATGCCGAAGGCAATTCATGAGCGTTTACGCTCAATTCATGCAACCGTTAGGTTGCAATTCATCGCGCTTGCTCTGCAAGCG
>JAZRLU010000241.1:0-1077 GCA_045647045.1 Eubacteriales bacterium | reverse complement strand
GATCTTGTGTACCATTGCCTGAATAGGCGTTTTCTGATGCTTGCCGCCAAAGGGCATAAGCACTGTGCCCGCACCGATGGTGGAGTCAAAGCGCTCGGAAAGTCCTCTCTTGGAGCATACGTTAAGGTCGGATACAAGTGCACGGTAGCCTTCTGTGAAGCTTGCGGGGATATCCTTTTCAAAGCTTTCTGCAGCGGGAGGGGTGATATCGATATGCTTTTCAGCACCGTTGGAGTTAAGGAACTCGCGGGAAAGGTCAACGATAGTCTTGCCGTTCCATCTCATACGGAGTCTCTTTTCCTCGGTAACGGTAGCGATAACGGTAGCCTCAAGGTTTTCCTTGCCTGCAAGGGTAAGGAACTTATCTACGTTCTCTGCCTCTACAACAACCGCCATTCTCTCCTGAGATTCGCTTATAGCAAGCTCTGTACCGTCAAGACCCTCGTACTTTTTGGGTACGGTGTTAAGGTCTATATCAAGACCGTCGGCAAGCTCGCCTACGGCAACGGAAACGCCGCCTGCACCAAAGTCGTTGCAGCGCTTGATAAGTCTTGTTGCCTCGGGATTTCTGAACAGGCGCTGAAGCTTTCTTTCCTCGGGTGCGTTACCTTTCTGAACCTCTGCACCGCAGGTTTCAAGAGAGGTAAGCGTGTGCTTTTTGGAGGATCCGGTAGCACCGCCGCATCCGTCACGTCCGGTTCTGCCGCCAAGAAGAATAACTACGTCACCGGGATCGGGGCACTCGCGGCGTACGTTTGCCTCGGGCGCTGCCGCAATAACGGCACCGATCTCCATTCTCTTTGCCGCATAGCCATCGTGATAAAGCTCGTCTACCATACCGGTAGCAAGTCCTATCTGGTTACCGTAGGAGGAATATCCTGCGGCTGCGGTCTGTACTATTTTACGTTGGGGAAGCTTGCCCTTTATCGTCTCGGATACGGGGCGTGTCGGATCTGCGGCACCGGTAACGCGCATTGCCGCATATACGTAGGATCTGCCCGAAAGCGGATCGCGGATCGCGCCGCCGATGCAGGTAGCCGCACCGCCGAAGGGCTCTATCTCTGTGGGATGGTTATG
>JAZRLU010000240.1:0-2264 GCA_045647045.1 Eubacteriales bacterium | reverse complement strand
AAGGCAATTCATATGATGTTGCTTCGCTCCGCTACGCAATATATATCCTCATGTGCTCGCAAGCACATATCATTAGGCGTAGCCGTCATCATTTGCCGAAGGCAAACACATCATTTAATCTTGTTCACCTTTTACGGTTTTGCACGATGCGATCAATAAAACCTTTATGGAAGTGCATTTTGCAGAAAGCGTTTTGAACGTTTGCTCATCGATATAATTTGTGCGATAAAGCAAGTATAACCAATATCCTGTTTCGTTTGCTTCTTTGAGTGCAATTTCGAACTTTGATACAAAGTCTTTCGGTCCTTGTGCATATTGTGCCTCGTGAATATTTGCACCAATAGACGTTCCACTTCTGCCAATTTGATTTGAAATGATCGTTTCTCGCTTGCCCTTAAGATATTTTACAAGCTTTATTATCTCAACGGAAAAATCCACAGAAAGCTCAACAAGCTTATTCTCTTTCATATTCATATCTCCCCCTAGCAAAGTTATTATATCACCCAATAACCGCTTTGTCAAGATGAAGGATCGCCAGAGGCGATATGATGACGGCTACGCCTAATGATGTTTGCCTGCGGCAAATGATGTATCGCCAAAGGCGATATGATGTATTTGCTATGCAAATATGATGTTACTTCGTAATGATGTTTTTCGCTTCGCTCAAAATGATGTTGCTTCGCTCCGCTACGCAATATATATCCTCATGTGCTCGCAAGCACACATCATTTGCCACAGGCAAACATCATTGGGCAAAGCCCTACATCATTAGGCGTAGCCGTCATCATTTGCCATAGGCAAACATCATTTCGCCCTTTGGGCGCTTTCTCTTGCAAATTCCAAATCAATATGCTATAATAGCCTTACAACCAAAAAACAAAGGAGACAATACAATGAAAATCACTTTTATGGGCGCGGGAAGCACCGTTTTTGTTAAAAACTGTATAGGCGACTGCCTGCAGACAGAGGCGATCACGCGCGGCGAGCTTGAAATCGCGCTTTACGATATAGATCGGGAGAGGCTTGACGATTCGCTTCTTATCGTTAACGCGCTTAACAAGAAATACAACGGCGGCAGGGCGCGCGTTAGCGCCTATCACGGTGTCAGCGAGCGTAAGGATGCCCTCCGCGGTGCGAATTTCGTTGTAAACGCCATTCAGGTAGGCGGTTACGAGCCGTGCACCGTTATAGATTTTGAGATACCGAAAAAGTACGGTCTTTTGCAAACGATAGCAGACACACTCGGCATCGGCGGCATTATGCGCGCGCTGCGCACGATACCCGTTATGCGCGATTTTGCAAACGATATGGAAGAGGTTTGCCCTGATGCGTGGATGCTTAACTACACCAACCCGATGTGCATGCTCTCAAACTTTATGCAGCGCTTTACCAAGATAAAAACGGTAGGTCTTTGCCACAGCGTGCAGGTATGCGTGCCGCGCCTGCTTGAATCTCTCGGGCTTAAAGAAAAGTACGGTGAGAACTATATAGCAACCATCGCAGGTATAAACCATATGGCGTGGCTTACCTCGCTTACCGATAAGTCGGGCAGGGATATTTATCCCGAGATCCGCGAGGCGGCTATCCGCAAAAACGATACCGAAAAGCATACCGATATGGTGCGCTTTGAGTACATACGCCGCCTCGGCTACTACTGCACCGAGTCAAGCGAGCATAATGCAGAGTACAACCCCCACTTCATAAAGAGAAATTATCCCGAGCTCATAGAGCGCTACAATATCCCGCTTGACGAGTATCCGCGCCGCTGTGTAAATCAGATAAACGGCTGGAAAAACCAGCGCGAAAAGCTCTTTGCAGGCGGCGATATCGAGCACAAGCGCAGCCGCGAGTACTGCTCCTGCATCATAGAGGCAATGATAACCAACGTGCCCTATCAGATCGGCGGCAACGTGCTCAATAACGGGCTCATCACCAACCTGCCGCGCGAGTGCACCGTAGAGGTGCCCTGCCTTGTTGATGCCTCGGGCATTCATCCCACCGTTGTGGGCGATCTGCCTACCCAGCTTGCCGCAATGAACGCTTCTAATATCTACCCCCAGCTGCTCACCGTTGAGGCAGCCGTTACCGGCGACCGCAACAAAATATACCAAGCGGCAATGATGGACCCCCACACCGCCGCCGAGCTTTCGATCGACGATATCGTAGCCATGTGCGACGAGCTCCTCGCCGCGCACGAAGCCGCAGGCTTTTCGTGCATATGACCCAGCCTCCATCCGGGAGGGAGGGGGACCGCTTGCGGTGGA
>JAZRLU010000239.1:0-3555 GCA_045647045.1 Eubacteriales bacterium | reverse complement strand
AATGATATAATCAGCATCGTCAGGATCACAGTTGGTATCTACTATTGCGACAACTGGAATACCAAGCCTCTTTGCTTCAAGAACTGCAATTCTCTCCTTACGGGTATCAACGATGAATACTGCGGAAGGAAGTCTTTCCATATCCTTGATACCGCCGTAGGACTTTTCAAGGTCTGCCATTTCTTTAAGGAGCTTTGCAACTTCCTTCTTGGGAAGGAGATTGAAGGTTCCGTCTGCCTGCATCTTCTCAAGATCCTTGAGACGCTTGATGGACTTGCGGATGGTGTTGAAGTTGGTAAGCATACCGCCGGGCCAACGAGCGTTTACGTAGTAGAGACCACATCTCTCAGCCTCTTCCTTAATGGTGTCAGCCGCCTGCTTCTTAGTACCGATGAAGAGAACGGTGCCGCCCTCCTGAGCGAGTGCGGATACGTAGTTGTAAGCCTCCTCAAACTTCTTGAGAGACTTCTGAAGATCAACGATATGAATACCGTTTCTCTGAGTGAAGATGTACTCGGACATCTTGGGGTTCCACTTCTTAGTAGGGTGACCGAAGTGAACGCCTGCTTCAAGCAGCTGCTTGATAGTAATTTCGAACATTTTATGTTCCTCCTTGGTTTTTCCTCCACAGCGGCATAATACCGCGACTCGCTTTAGCAAGCACCGGCAGCATACCCACCCGCTGTGTGTGTTTTATTCGCTGTGCAAAACAGCCTTACTATATTAACACATCGTGCGTGCGTATGCAAGTATATTTTTAATATTTTTCTAAAATTTACAAAACGTTCATAATATACGGAGTCCAAGGCGCTTTTTAGCCTTTTTAAATTAGGTAAAAATGTAAATTTTGCTTTTTTTATTGAAATAACGGCGCACTTATGGTAGAATATAGAGGAATATTTTTGGGAGTGCTTATATGAAATTCAACGATTATAAGATGATACGCAATACTGCCCTTGCCCTCCTCGCGGCGCAGATCGCTACATTTATACTTTATTACCTTGCAAACTACATTCTGATAATCGATGCGCTTACATACGTGTGGATATTTGTGCAGCGTGCAACCTATATGCTCCTGCCCCTTATCGGCGCAGTTGTGCTGCTTGCGGATACGGCGTTTAATTCCTCGCGCAAATGGCTTTTGCACGCGATACCCATTACTCTTACACGCGCCGTTTTCCTTATCCCCTATTACTATCTTCTCGTTATAGTTGAGGGCTATGACAGTATAGAATCTATTAGCTATTCCGCGCTTCTTACACTTGGTGACGTTGCGATAGGTTATATAATTACCGTCCTGCTTACGTATCTTTTGTCTCTTTTCGTTAAGCGAAGGAGCGGCAAAGATCTTGCCACTGCCCTGGCGAAAAGGACAACGCTTGATTTTGCCGATCCCGTATCGCTTTCCTTTATTCTGCTTTCGGCACTTTCCGCCCTTTACTTTATTATAAAGGAAATTATCGATACCGTACAGTTTATATCCGAGTACGGCACGCGCTTTACGGAAACGGAGCTAATTTACCTTTGCGTATCGTTTATTCTTGACGTGCTTATCCCCTGCGGATATTATATCGTGCTTAAGACTGTTAAAAACAGAATAATAAGCACGCGTCTTATAAGCGAATAATACCCTGTTTATGCTTTTGCGGCGGTAGTTTTTATAATTTCAAAAAAAATAAAAAAAATCTCGAAAAACACTTGCTTTTTTGAAAAGTATATGATATAATAGGGAACGTTGATTTATGATTTAAATAAAATTTATGATAAATGGCATATTTTCAGGAGGTGTCAAAATGGCAAAGTGCAGTATTTGCGGTAAGGGCGTTACCTTTGGTCACAACGTTTCTCATTCCAACCGTAAGACCAACAGAACTTGGAAGCCTAACATCCGTAAGGTAAAGGCAGTTGTTAACGGAACCAATCAGACCGTTAGCGTTTGCTCCCGTTGCCTTCGTTCGGGTAAGGTAGAGCGCGCTTAATTATAAAAAGACTTTCGCCGTACGGTGAAAGTCTTTTTAATTTATTAAGGAAAACAAATACGTATGAAGATATGCTTATGCGATGAAAGATTGCCGACGGCGTGCAGGGCAACGCTTGAAAAAGAAGGCTTTACCACGCTTCCCCTCCCTGGTGTGCGGGGTGTTGAGGCGGCGATCTCTTCACACACGGATATAGTTTTGTTCAGACACAAAGACCGCATTATCATACCGCGCAGCTACGCGGATGAAAACGCGGCTCTTACAGAAAAGATACAAGCCGTCTTTGGCGAGCTTAACGTTATAAGATCGAATGCCGCACCGTACGGCACTTATCCCGAAAACGCGTGCTACAATGCACTTGTTATGGGAAAGCTGCTTTTTGCAAAGCAGGATACCGTATGCCGCGATATTTTGAAATATGCCGCCGAGGCAGGGCTTAAGACGGTTAACGTAAAGCAGGGCTACCCTGCCTGCACCGTTTTGCCCGTAACGGACGGTGCCGCCATTACGGCGGACAGAGGAATGGAAAGAGAGCTTTTGGCACAGGGCATACGCGTGCTTTCGGTGCGCGACAGTGAGTGCATTCTTCTCCCCCCTTACAAAAACGGATTCATCGGCGGATGCGCCGCAAGGCTTGGGGACGCGATATACTTTATGGGAAACCTTGAGCGCCACCCCGATGCGAGCAGGATAAAGGCATTTATCGAAGAGAACGGAATGCGCGCGGTATCGCTGGCAAAGGGAGAATATCTTTATGACGTTGGCGGTGCCGTGCTTTCCGACTCCGATGCCTTTCCCGAAAACAGCACGCCCACGGCAGGAAACAGTACAAGCCCCACTATCCCTGCCACAGAATAGCCTACGTACATTAAAACAAGCGTAAGCAGTGGATGTATACCGAGATTTTTACCGAGTATACGCGGCTCTGCCACCTGCCTTACAACGTAGCACACAAGTGCAAGCACAAGCAAGCCTACGCCCACGAAGGTGTTGCCGTAAAGCAGCATCACGGCGCCGTACGGCACTAAGATCACCCCAACACCGATTATGGGAAGCACGTCAAGCACCGATATAATAAAAGCGGTAAGAAGTGCGTATTCTATACCGAGCAGCGAAAGACCGAAAAACACAACGGCAAACGTTAGCAGCATAATAAGCGAATATGAGCGCAGATATCTGACGGCTACCGAAAGTGTATGCTCCTTAAATGAGGAAAGGCGTTCGCCAAGTGCCGCAGGTAAAAGCCTATACACGGCGGCGTTTACCCTATCAAGATCTATCGCAAAGTAAACGACCGAAACCGCCGTTACGGCAACAAAAACGATGCCGCGAGGAACGGACGATGCTACGCTTGTCAGGCGTGAGGCTACCGCGGCAACGGCATCCGAGAGCACACCCGTTAGTGAGTGCATCAGATCATTCCGAAGATCACCGCCAAGCCCGAGGCGTGATGCGATGCTACCTAAAAATGCACTTATACGCTCACTTACCTCGCTGAAAGCACCATCCTGCGCCGAGGCGGTAAGAAATCTCCAAGCCTCGGAAAGAAGTGCAAAAGCGCCCCAGCCGATGGCAA
>JAZRLU010000238.1:0-5517 GCA_045647045.1 Eubacteriales bacterium | reverse complement strand
GCCTCCTTCAGCCAAAGCCGCAGCCAGGTCACTTTCAGTCGCAACGCTTGCTATGCTATTTGCATCCGCCGCATAGGCAGTAACGCCTATAACGGTGAACATCATTACAATCGCAAGTATGAGACCAAAAATTCGCATTTTGCTGGTTTTCATAATGACCAAAATCCTTTCTCTCGATTTTGTTTTATTTTTATTTTTTGCCATCATTTTACGATTTCCTACGTGACAACATAAAGTGCACGCATAATAAATCGGTTAATATATTATAGCACGCGAGTGCAAAAATATCAAGTCGTAATTGTGCACAAAAACGGGTGCTGTATTTTTTTTTTTTTTGGCAGGCGTGCACAAAATATTTTATTAAAACTTTATTGCGCGAATTATATTAATGAAGAATTTCAAAAAAAGTCACAATTTGTTCACTTTTGTTTTATCGGTATTTCGTTCAGTTTCTGCCGTTTGCCTAACCTTGGTGGAAAAATGCACCAAATATCACGCTTTATTGCAAACGATTCAACCGGCGACAGCGCCCGTTCGCAGGCAAAACAGCAATATCATACCAAGCTTAAAGGAGGTTACCGTTTGGGTGTTCAAAAGGAGCCGCCGGGCTTTTTGCGCGGCAAGCATCACGGCATAGCGGCAGATAAGCCTATTCTGTTTTCCGCCGCATCCGGCAGATAAAGTGATCGAAGGGTGAGCTTATGACAATTGCAAACGGGTGATCAAAAAGCGAGCTTTGTCTGTTGTATCTGAAGCATGCAAGGGCGAATATGCGATCGGCGAAATAAGCTTAAGGCTCTTTCGGGGAGTGATCGGTCAAGCGCACTTAAGGCTTTTTTTGAATCCGCACAGGCAAAGGTTAATAAACGATCGATAAAGCGAGCCCAAGGCTCTTTCGGGGATTGGGCGGTCAAGCAAGCTGAAGCTCTTTGATCCACAGCAGTAGGCGAACGAGCAACCGATAATTCGTGCTTAGGCTACCGCAAATCAGTGATTGACAAAGCGAGCTTAAGGCTCTTTCAAGCGAGCATCAAAAAACGAGCTTGATCCTTGGGATCTGCCGCAGGCGGCGATGAACGAGCGGGCGTTAATGCGGGCTATAGGTTCTTCCAAGCAACGATCGACAAGACAAGACTAGAGCCGTTGGTTCCGGCGCGAACGGCGGCGATCCGGAGATCAGCAAAGCAGGTTTGGAACGCTTGCGAATGAGCGGTAGGTAAAACAAATTTAAGGCTATTAAGTCCGCCACAAGCATCGGAAAGTGCGATAACCAAAAAGTATACCTTTGTTTACATTTTTGCGGCAAAAACGCAAAAAATCCGCACACCGGTGCTGATTTGTTATAAAAATTACGGGTATCGACCGTTTTTGCAGCCTAAGCAAAGCGGTTGGTACCCGTGCGTTTTTTACGTGTTATCGCTTGAATTTGTTTCTTTGCCGCGGCAGCGCGTTAACCCTTTATAAATTTGCGGATATTCTCGGGATCCGGAGGTCTTGTACCGCTTGTCATACACGCCGCAGTTCCGAATGCAACGGCACATTCAAGGCAGCCCTGCCAGCCCTCACCGCGCGACAGAGCAAACAGAAATCCCGCGATCGAGCTATCCCCCGCACCAACGGTAGAAAACACGGCGGCATCGGGCGCGGCTACGTGCCACGAGCCCTCTGAATTGGCAAGAACGGCACCGTCCTTGCCAAGGCTTATCATTACGTTCTCTATACCGAGCGAGCAAAGCTGACGCGCGGCGGCAAGCGCATCGGTTACCGAGGTAAGCTCGCGCTTCATATACGTGCATATCTCCTCGCCGTTTGGCTTGATAAGAAACGGCAAGGACTCCGCAAGCTCGGAAAGGCTGAACGAGCGCGAATCTATAACAACGCGCGTGCCCCTTTCCTTCATCCTACGGACAAGCTCAATCACGCGTGAGACTTCCGTGCCCTCGGGCACTCTGCCCGTAACGGTAAGAACGGTGTCCGCATCGCAAATCTCTGCGCATATTTCCTCTACCCTATCCATAAGAGCGGCAGGTGTAGGAGTGCCCTTGAAGCTTATGCGCGTTTCGTTTCCGTTTGCCGTGTGAAGAGTAAGATTTTCCCTTATCCTGCCGGGGATGCGGATGGGAATATAGCTTATCCCGTCATCCCTCAGCATTTTCTCAAATCTATCGCCGTTTTCCTCGCCGAGAACCACTATCGCGGTGCTTTGTGCCCCTACCTGCGCAAGGGCGCGGCTTATGTTTATTCCCTTGCCGCCCGCATCCTCATCGGTTATTTCGGCAAGGCTTTCGTGATCAACCGCAAGTGCATCCAAGGATGCGTGGATATCATATGCGGCGCTAAGTGTAAGCGTTACTGTTTTCATACCGTACGTGCGTCCTTTACGCATACTGCCCTTTCTTACGTTTCGTACACGCCGAATAAGGCTTCGGCGCGTACCGATTATCGGTTTAGCAATACAATTAAACCAAAAAAGCGCCGTTTTGTCAATAGAAAGCGTAAATATTTGCGGATTTCAGGCGCGTATTGATTCCACGCACGCAAGCTATTGACAATTTCATTTTTATATGCTATAATGGTGACGATATTGATTTTACAACATATTTTTTGAAAGGACCGGCTGATAAGCCGATTAAAGCCCATGCTTCACAGATTTGAAAAATTCACCTTCTTCATCGAGGAAACCGCGCGCATCCTGCACAAGATCATGGCAGATGAAATGGCGGCATACGGTCTTAAGGGCCCCGCATCCATATATCTGCTTACGCTTTCTATGCATCCCGAGGGACTTACGGTGTCCGCAGTATCCGAAAGATCGGGCAGAGACAAGGCAGACGTTTCCCGCGTGCTTGCTTCTCTTGACAAGAACGGTCTTGTTGAGAAAAAGGATAAGACCAAGAGCTGCTACCGCGCACTTATAGTTCTTACCGAGGCAGGTAAGGCAGCAACGGAAAGACTCAGAGTAAAGGCCACCAAGGCTGTGGAATTTGCAAGCAAGGGCGTATCCGACGAGGAAAGAGAAATTTTCTATAGCGCAATGGAGATAATATATAATAATCTCAGCGAAATGAGCCTTAAAGGAGTACCCGGCGGAGACGTTTGATCTCCGTTTTCACAAAAATCATAAACAAAACATTCATACGAAAGGGGTTTTATTATGAAGGATTACTTGATCTATACCGATTCTGCTTGTGATATCAAGCCCGAGCTTCTTGCAAAGTGGGGTGTTCCCTACGCATCGCTTACCCTCCGCTTTGCGGATGACGATGAGTATCAGAACAACGAGATATCCGCAGACGAGTTTTACAAGAGAATGCGCGCAGGCGGCATCGCAAAAACCGCCGCAGTAAACTCCGAAACCTTTAAAGAAGAGTTCAAAAAAGCTATCGAGCAGGGATATGACGTGCTTTATCTCGGCTTCTCCTCCGGTCTAAGTACCACATTTAACTCAGCACGTATTGCAGCAAACGAGCTTAAAGAAGAATATGCGGATGCAAGAGTAGAGGTTGTTGATACCCTGTCCGCTTCCGCAGGCTTCGGTCTTTTGCTCTATCTTGTATACCAAAAGAAAAACGAGGGCGCAAGCATTGACGAGGCTAAGGAATATGCCCTTTCCCTTGTACCCAAGATGTGCCACTGGTTCACCGTTGACGATCTTGTTTACCTCCAGCGCGGAGGCAGAATAAGCAAGGTTGCCGCCTTTGTAGGCACGGCGCTCGGTGTTAAGCCCGTTCTTCATATGGACGATGCAGGACACCTTGTTGCACGCGCAAAGGTTCGCGGAAGAAGAAACGCCATAACCGCACTTGCAGACAGATACGGTGAGCTTGCAGACGATAAAGAGAGTGGAACCGTGTTTATTTCCAACGCAGACTGCATAGACGATGCAAAGCTTCTTGAAAAGATGCTTGCAGACCGCTACGGCGCAAGCGTAAAGATTATTACGGACGTAGGACCTGTTATCGGTGCCCACGCAGGCCCCGGAACTCTCGCTCTTTTCTTCGTAGGAAAGAACAGATAACTTCAAGGTGTGACTATTATGGCTAAAAACACAAAAAACAACAAAAATACTGCGGCAAGCAATCAAAAGGCAAAGCCGCAGAAAAATACAAAAAATCAGAATCAGCAGAAGGGCGAAAAGAAGGGACTTAAGTTCCTTGGCGGTCTTCTTCTTGCCAAAATGGCACGCGGCGGCGCTGCAGAGCTTCGCTCCAACGCCGAAGAGGTCAACAATCTTAACGTATTCCCCGTGCCCGACGGTGACACCGGCGATAATATGAGAATGACTATCGAAAGCGGTATTGCGGCTATCGAAAATCTTGACACGGATGACCTCGCAGAGGTTATGAAGGTATTCTCGCACGGTATGCTGCTTGGCGCAAGAGGTAACTCCGGCGTTATCCTTTCCCAGTTCTTTGCAGGTGTATCAAAGGGACTTAAGGCAGCTGCCTCCGCAAATCCCGAAACGCTTGGTGCGGCACTTAAAATGGGTGTTGATCAGGCGTATGCAACGGTTATGACACCCACAGAGGGAACGATACTCACCGTAGCACGCGAGGCGGTTGATTATGCGGTATCAAAGATAACTCCCCAAACCACCATAAGAAGCTTCTTTGCAAACTTCGTTAAGGAAATGCACGCATCCGTTAACCGTACGCCCGAGCTTTTGCCCCAGCTTAAGGAGGCAGGCGTTGTAGATAGCGGCGGAGCAGGTCTTTACTACATTATGGACGGCTTCAACCGTGTTCTTAACGGCGAGAACGTAGAGGACAGCGCACCCGTATCTGCTACGCAGACCGAAGCACCCAAGACTCCCAAGGAGATAAAGTCCTTTGGTCCTGACAGCAAGATGACTTATGCGTACTGCACAGAGGTGCTCGTTCAGCTTACACGTGCAAAGTGCGACATCGATGCCTTTGACGTAGATGCGCTCCGCGAATTTCTCGGCAGCATCGGTGACTCTGTGGTTGCATTCCAGACCGATAGCATAGTAAAGCTTCACGTTCACACCCTCACGCCCGACAAGGTGCTTGGATATATGCTTGCTTACGGTGAATTTATCACGGTTAAGATCGAAAATATGTCCTTACAACACACCGCTATCACCGCAGGCGAAGAGGACGGGGACACAAGCGAGACCGCTGCAGAGGAGATAACCGAGACTAAAGCACCCGTTGTAAAGAAGAAATACGGCGTTGTTGCGGTTGCAAACGGTGCAGGTATAGATTCTCTGTTCCACGAGCTTGGCGCAGATGAAACCGTAGCGGGCGGTCAGACAAATAACCCCTCCGCGCAGGACTTTATTGCGGCGTTTGAGAAGATCAGCGCAGAGTATATATTCGTATATCCCAACAACTCCAACATCCTTCTTGCCGCACAGCAGGCAGCGGGAATGTATGAGGATGCTAAAATACACGTTATCCCCAGCAAGAGCATTGGTACAGGCTACGTAGCTCTTGCAACAATGGACTTTGAGTGCGAGAGCGCAGAGATGATAATCGAGCAGGCTAACACCGCTAT
>JAZRLU010000237.1:0-2068 GCA_045647045.1 Eubacteriales bacterium | reverse complement strand
ACAGGAAATAGCACCCACCAACAGGAAAAGGACAGAGAATGTTTTTACACTCTCTGTCCTCTTTTCTTGACAAGCACTGCATTTGTGGTCACAAATGCATATAGTAAATATTTTGCCTTGCAAAATGTGAAATAATGTTCTGTAGAACATTGTGAAATATCTCGCTCTCTTGATGTAAAATGAAATTAATCCCCTCACGCCCGCAGGCATTTCACTCGCTGAAAGCGAATTTCACGCACAAAGTGCATTTCACAAATCCCGTAAGGGATTTATTTCGTTGCGCAGTGTCCTTAAGGGCACTGCGCATATGCTGTGCTCTCTTTTATTTTGTGATAATTGGGATTAAAGGAACGTTTGCGAGGATTATGTAGGTTATATTCCTATCAGCTTGCGGTATGCCGAGCGCATATTGGGCATGAATGCAAACACCTCTATAAGCTTATATATGGAGCCGTGAGATGCGTAATCTGCAAATTGGTAAGAAAAAGGCATGGTGATGCTGTTTACGTTGTAGAAATGCAGAGCCGAGGAATAGGGCCAGCCCGAGCCGTTCAACCTTACCCAAGTATCGTAGCGCATTGCTGCAGCCAATTCTCTGGCGGCTTTAAGATTAGGGATATTCAAATTATTTGCGCGATTAACGGAATAAAGCACGCCGAAGAAATCTGCCAATGCTTCGCTTACATTTTTTGATTTACCCGAGGTTGACGTGTGCAGCTTACGATATGCATAAATCATATAGTGCATAAACTCATGCGCAAGCACCTGCGATATTTGAGCAAAATCCTCATCAAAATTGATAAAGAGGAACTGCTTGAAGTATATTTCGATATGGGGCTTTGGGGATTCACAAAATCTTCCCGTAATATAATCCGTATGCCGCAGTATTTCCGAGGTCTTTTCCAAATCAACCGTTTCCCCGTTTTTTACAAGCTCGTTGATCCTATCTCTTATATATTCATCGGGGTGATCATATTTTTCCGTGGGGCACTCCTTGCATAAAACGACCTCGATGGGATCGGGGAAATCATCACCGAAGAGCTGCCTGAATATTTTTTGAGCAAAGTTATATATGTACTCAAGGTATTCTACCTCAAGCTTTTTAGCAAGAGTTGCTATTCTTTCACCGTTGTTAACGTTGTGGTTATAGTAAACCCATCTGCAATCGTTATCGCAGGCTTCTGCACGGACGGGGATACCGTTTTTTGAAACCCAGTTTACTATCCAATCTATAAGCTTGCCCTTGTGTGCAGGCTTCCAGTAGTTAGTTAAAAACAGCTTTTCTCCGTAACAGTCTATTTCATCCTTATAATATCTGCAGCCGCCGCTGATAACCGATTTGGTGTTGGAAAGCAGCGGATACTGAACGCCAAACGTGCCCATAGTCCAAGCTTTATCCTTGAAGCTTACTATATCATTCGGCGTGATAGCTCCTGTTAAAGCACCGCCCTCGATAATAGCTCTCAAAACGGTTTTAGCAATCTCACCGACGGTGAGGGTATTAAGATAGCTTCTGTCTGCGATTTTTTTCAAAATAATCATGCGTTTTCTCCTCGCTTTTATTTTTTGTTGATAGACGTATTAAATTATAGGTGCTCAGAAGCAAAAATCACCCGAGCCTATGGGCGGCGTTTCTTCTTCAGGTCTTGCCATATCGGGATTCCACGGCTCTACCTCTCCGTCATAAACTATTTCGATATGGAAGGTACGCTTATGGTTGAGCACGTACCATTCGGCAAAGGAGCCCTTTGGGGTGATCACCGTTTTTACGTTCCTGCCAAAGCCGTACACGTCCTCTATTTTTTCTACGGATTCGGGGATGCGAACCGAGCCGTGCACGTCGTATAACGCGCCTTCACGTACGGTACGTGTTCCTTGCGGCACGGTAAAGCCGTTCATGGAGATCCTTGCGCGGACAAGCTCCCCTCCGTCGATAGAATATATACTGCCATCGAATGCTTTAAGGGCTGTATTATCACACGAGATCTCTGCGCCGTAAAACCAACCGCAGCGTATGTATTGCGGCTGAATTTGCATAACGGAATCGGGAATATAAAGCGTTTCTATA
>JAZRLU010000236.1:0-7171 GCA_045647045.1 Eubacteriales bacterium | reverse complement strand
GGCGCAGACAAGCTGCTCCGCGACATTGAGATGCTGGAGAAGCTTGAGGCGGAGATCATCGCCGCAGATTATGAGGAGGCGCAGAACAATGGGTGCAGGTAAGAACTTAACCAAAGACTTGATGAAAAAGGTTTGGGCTTTATGCAAAGCCGGGCACGGCGCAGAAGAGATAGCGTACTTTTTAGGCACATCCGTTTCTAGCGTAAACCGCATAAAAGCTATAATGACCGCCGTTGAGAAAGGCGATACCCACACCCTTAGTACTACTTATCTTGATTGTGAACACATCAAGAGATGCGCTTACGAAATCCTCGAGATAAAGAAGCAAGAACCTGAAGAAGCAATGCCCAAAGAGGTAAACGAGGCGCAAGCGGTGATAAACGCCCTTGAGCGTTTGGACAAAATAGCGACCTTGCTTGAAAAGCTCTGCAAGGCGTTAGGTATAGAGGAGGCGAGCAAGTAATGGCAATTAAGCTTTGTTGCACAAAGGATATGCCGCGCGAGGAATGGCTTGAGTGGCGCAGAGGTGGCATAGGCGGCTCTGATGCGGCTGTTATCGTAGGACTTAACCCTTACGGCTCACTCATAGAGCTTTATGCGGACAAGATGGGTATGATGCCCGACAAGGAAGACAACGAGGCAATGCGCATCGGCAGAGACCTCGAGGAATACGTAGCAAGCAGATGGGCTGAGCGTACCGGCAAGAAATACCGCAAGACCAATTATCTTTGGGCGCACGATCAGTACGATTTCATCCGCGCCAACGTAGACCGTGAGGTGGTCGGTGAAAATGCAGGACTTGAGTGTAAGACCACAAGCGTTTACAACAAGCACGATTTCGAGGACGGAGAGATCCCACTTTGGTACTATGTGCAATGCCAGCACTATATGGGCGTTAAAGGCTATGACAGAATGTACCTTGCGGTGCTTGTCCTCGGCAAAGGCTTCTATGACTTTGTGATCGAGCGCAACGATAACGAGATTCAGGTGCTGTTTGATAACGAGATATCCTTTTGGCATCACCACGTGCTTAAAGGCATAGCTCCCGCACCCGACGGAAGCGAATCAAGCGCAAACGCCATTAAAGCCATTTCTAGCCATTTACAAGGAGAGGGCGGACTATCAGCCGAGACTCTGCTGTTAATGGATAAGGAAGACGATTTAGCGCGTTACAACACCCTTAAACAGCAATACGATGAGCTTGGTAAGGAGATGGATGCCATTAAGCAAGATTTGATGCTTGCACTTGCTGACAGAGAGTACGGCGAGAGCGCACAGTACAAGGTATCGTACAAGCAACAATGCTCTGCACGTCTTGACAGCAAGAAGCTCAAGGCGGAGCACCCCGAGATATATGACCGTTACGTAAGCAACACGGTAAGCCGTGTATTAAGGATTAATAAGAAAAAGGAAGGTAAATAATTATGGAAATGACTACTAACACCACAAACGCCATTGCAAACGCCGCCGCTAACGGCAAAAAGGCTGTATCCTCCCCCGCTACGATGATGAAGAATATCGTTAATAGCGAGGCTACACAGAAGATCATTGAAGGCTCACTTAAAGAGAATGCCGGAGCCTTTACCGCATCGCTCATCGAGCTTTACGCCACCGACAAGGTGCTTCAGCAATGCGCCCCCAAAGAGGTAGTGACCGAGGCTCTGAAGGCTGTATCCTTAAAGCTCCCTATCGTCAAGGATTTGGGCTTGGCGTACATCATCCCTTACAAGGGTAAGGCTACTTTCCAAATCGGCTACAAGGGCTTATTACAGCTTGCTATGAGGACGGGCGCATACAAGTACCTGAACGCAGGTGTTGTGTACGAAGGCGAATTCGTCTCCGCAGACAAACTGTCGGGCAAGGTAGACCTTTCCGGCACCAAGAAGAGCGATACCGTTGTCGGTTACTTTGCGTATATGGAGACCCTTAACGGCTTTACCAAGACTCTTTATTGGAGTAAGGAGCAGAGCGTAAACCACGCCAAGAAATTCTCCAAAAGTTATGCAAGCGGATCAGCAATATGGCGTGACCACCCCGATGAGATGTTCACCAAGCAAGTGCTCCGCAATCTGCTGTCCCATTGGGGAGTGCTCTCTGTAGAGATGGTAAACGCCTTTAGCCAAGAGAGCGAGGAGAACACCGTACTTGCCGATGAGAAGATCAGCGGCGCAGATAACACCTTTGTCGATGTTGAATATGAGGTGAGCGAGGATGAGAATTGAGAACTTTATACCGAAAGGCAAGAAGAACGCTGTAAGCCGTGCCGCCCTGTGCCATATCACAGGGTGGTGCGACCGCGAAAACAGACGGCTGATCCAAGAGGCGCGTGACCGTGGCATACCCATTGTAGCGGGAGCGCACGGTGGTTATTACATTGCAGATAACGCGCTTGAGATCAAGCAGATACAGAATGATTACCGCCACAGAGCCTACAAGATGCTAGAGACCGCTAGAAGGCTAAATATGGCGCAGGACAGCTTTCAAATACACCTTGAGGGGTAAGTGTCATATGCCAAACAAAACGTGTTATGCAAAGGCTAAATGCCCGTATTTCAAAGGTGACTCAAGGATGTCCGTGGCTTGCGAGCCATACATAAGGTTAGCGACCAGAGCCAGCCGTACCGAGTTTACGTCAGAAGATTCGCGCCGGGGGCACGAAGAAAAATACTGCTTCACGTTTGGCTATAACAGATGCCCTTACGCAAAGCTGTTAACAGAAAGGTATTTAGAGGAGGATAAACAATGACTTTCATGGAGAACTTATACACGATCATAATGATCGCGCTCGTTATATTCGGCGCGTTAACGGTGTTAGCGTATTACTTGGGCAAGAGGGAGGGCTATGACCAAGCTGTGGACGAGCTTGAACGTAAGCAAATCAAGCGCGGCTTAGCAAGTTATCCCACCAACAAAAGCCGCAGGAGGAGATGGTAATGGCTGGGTGGATCAAGCTTGACCGAGGCATCCTTGATTGGGGATGGTACACCGATAGTAACACAATGCGAGTCTTCCTTCACCTGCTTTTAACAGCCGCATTTGAGGACGTGGAATTCAAAGGAACGGTCATCCACAGAGGCGAGGTGGTGACGAGTTACCAAAACTTGGCAAAAACACTCGGCATCACAATTTCGCAAGCAAGGACATCAATTCAGCATCTAAAATTGACAGGGGAAATCGCAAGCACCGAACACCCCAAATTCAGCGTAATATCGGTACTTAACTACGATAAGTACCAAGGGGAATCGCAAGGTGAATCGCAAGCAAGTCGCAAGCAAGTCGCAAGCAACCTCGCAAGCAAATCGCAACATAATAAGAATATAAGAAATAAAGAATTAAAGAATATATATAATACGCGTACGCGCGAGGGCTTTTTTTCCGGATTCAAAAAGACGGCAGCTCACAATTATAACGCAAGAGATAACGCCGATTATGCCGGCCACGTTTACGCAGATTTGGAGGCATTATGAACTTTGTACCCAAAGATGTGGTAATACAACCTGATGAGATTGTGGTAGGCGGCAGGATCTATAAAAAGGCATACGTTAAGTATATTTTAAAAAACCACACAGCAAGAGAGTGCTTAAGGTTTTTCCCCGGTATACACCACCCTGCCTCGATCAGACGAATGGCGGGCAGAGTCGGCGTAGCACCAAAGCTTGACCCTCGGCGCAAGTATAATCCCGATGCCAACGGTAACGGTGGTCGCAAGGAAATAGATACAATCTGCTGGGATTGTGCAAACGCAACAAACGGCAACCTTTGCCCGTGGGTAAAAGACTATACTCCCGTGGAGGGATGGGATGCGATCCCAAAGAGAATCAAATTTAATGACATAATAACTGACAGCTACATAGTGATGGCTTGTCCAAACTTTAAGGAGGGATAAGAGAATGGAGGAAGAAAACCGCGGAGCGTTACTCAACATAATGGTTAAACAACCCTATGGAAAACAGTATAACCGGATGACAACCAAGGTTATTGAGGGCATAAATGTAACCCACGGAGATATTATGGTCTGTGTTTCGGGCGGTAAAGATTCTGCGCTTCTGCTGGATATGTACTGCGACATAGCATCTAATATGTTTGGATTTAAAAACATCATTGTAGGCTTTGCCAACACCACCAACGAGAGCAAGGCTATCATAAAGTATGTCCCTTGGTTTATAAAGCGATGCGAGGATACTTACGGTGTGCATATCGACTTTCAAGAGACGAGACCAACACAAACCATAGCGGATGTTTTCAAGAAAGGCTTACCGCTTATATCAAAACAAGTCTCGGGTACGATCCGCAAGGTAAGTGCTGATTTGGCGGCTAATGGACTTAAATACAAAGACATTGCTCCGTATTATGACCAAACATTGCAGAGCAGAGATGCTTTGAGGGAAATGGGATTAAGCGATACAACCGTGCTTGCAATGACGGGATGGAGCTGTCGGCGTAATGACTTTGGCAAGGATTTTAGGATGGCCAAGAAATGGCTACCCGCCTTACAGATGCAAGAGGAAGGCATCTACCTATACGAAGGCTGTTGCGACATCCTCAAGAAAGCACCTATAAACAAGTTAAATCATCCCAATAAGATGACGGGCGAGCAAGCTCTTGAGTCGCGTAACAGGGCTTATGAATGGATTAAGCACGGATGCACAAGGATTGAGGCAGATAGAGTTAAATCAACGCCATTCGCTACCGTATCCCCACAGACGATATTGCGAGCGATATGTGAGCGCAATGTACCGCTATGTGATGATTACGGCAAGGTAATTCTCTGCGGAGATAACTATGCTTGCGAGAGATGCCAACGTACAGGCTGTGTGCTATGTGGCTTCGGCATTGTATACGATCCGAACAGATTCGTAAGAGCGCAAGAAACCGAGGCAGCCAAGATAAAATGGGCATTTACACCAAAGCATAAAGGCGGTGCCGGATATCTTGAGGCAGTAGAGTTTTTGAACAAAAATTGCGGCACCAATATCTCTATACCAAAGGTTTAGGAGGAACAATCCAAATGTTTTTAAAAGACGAGATACCGATCCGTATCAATCTGCCTGTATGTATGGACTATGTTGACATTTACTTTATACACGATGTCCACTACGGTAGCGAGTTGTTTAACGAGCGTAAATGGGAAGCGTTAAAGAGTATTATCATCAACGATTCAAACGCTATGGTCTGTTTTGTGGGTGACCTTATGGAGAACGCCATACCTAACAGCAAGAGCGATGTGATGAGTCAAAAACACAGCCCTGCCGAGCAAAAGGAATGGGTCACCAAACAGCTTACAGCGTTTAAGGATAAAGTGGTGGCTGTTGTGCCTGGAAACCACGAGCATAACCGTACCACAAAAATGTGCGGACTTTATCCCCTTTACGATTGCTGTCTGATAGCTGGTATTGGCGATAAGTACAGGGACACGATGGCGTACATAGACATTGCTGTGGGTAAGTATTACGGAAGCCTTAAAAAGCAGATGCATTACTTTGGACAGATACAGCACACAGCAAAGGACTTGAAGAATTACCACTCAAGCGATTATACGGACGGCATTGACTTTTTCGCCAACGGACACGATCACGAGCCGAAGGAAAAGCCTAGAGCAAAGATGGTGTTTGATCCGCATAACAAGATGATCTACAAACGCAACGTGGAATGCATAAACTGCGGATCATTCTGTGATTACGGCGGCTACGGCGCAAAAAGCGCATACAGACCGCAGAGTGACAAGATGTACCGCTTAAGGCTGTTCGGCAATAACAAAAAAATGGAAACCACAGGTTTTTATGTGTAGGGAGGAAGGAATGAAATCAGTATTAATATCAATTCAGCCGAAATGGTGCGAGCTTATCGCAAGCGGCAAAAAGACGGTTGAAGTGCGTAAGACTAGACCGAAGATGGACACGCCGTTTAAGTGTTATATCTATGAGACACAAGGTAAAAGAGTTAGATTATCTAGCTTTTTTTGGGGCTACGAAGGCACAAGCAAAGTCATAGGCGAGTTTGTATGTGATAAGATAGGCACATACTACCCAATTTATGGCGAGGTCAATCCGTATAGTGCGATACTTGAGAGTTATGGGTGTTTAACGGCTGAAGAAATACGCAAATATATTTCAACGCACAAACGTAGAAGCTACGGCTTTAATAAAATTTACGGCTGGCACATATCCGGACTAGTAATCTATGATAAGCCGAGGGAGTTGGGAGAGTTTTATACAGTTAAACAATGCAACGCTTGTAAGGGCGGATACGAAAGCACAGCTTGCATATATGACGAAAATTGCAAAGTGCCCGTGCCATTAAAAAGCCCGCCGCAAAGCTGGGGGTATGTGGAAAGTGAGGGGAGAAAATGATAAGCAATAACAAAGCATTGGAAAGTGCAAAAGTTATAGCTGAGTTTTGCAAACAGCAAAACGGTTGCCAAAACTGCATATTCCGCAAACACGGTGCAGACCATTGGAAATGCCACATTGAAGCGCTTGACATTCAAGATGTATTAAGCAACATTGAGGCAAAAAGAAAAAAAGGTGGTTTTATTTGAAAGTGAGGGATAGCGAATGACAATGAGAGAACGGCTGATTGATATACTTAAAAATAAGCCTTACGGATATAGCTCATATGAGGACTTTGCCGATCATCTGCTTGCCAACGGCGTGATCGTGCCGCCGTGCAAGGTGGGCGATACTGTGTGGTTAAAATCACTCAATAGGCAACATACCGAATGGGGAATAATAGAAGGAAAAATTTCAATGATTCAACAAAAGGTAGATAAGTCTTGGAAATTTAGAGTTACTAAAAACCGTTCGGTACAAGATTATACAGTTGATAGCATCGGCAAAACCATATTCCTCACCCGTGAAGAAGCGGAAAAAGCGTTAAAGGAGAGCGAGAAGCAATGACGATAATTTATGATGATTTGTATGAGTTTTCGCAAATCGTTATCCGTTGTAATGACACGGCAAAAAAAGGAAAATGTTCATATTGCCCATTTTTTGACCGTTGCAACATATGCGATCCAGAAAATAGACACACCCAATGCGGCGAGCTATACCGCCCAGCCGAGAAAGGTGAGGTGATGAACAATGATAAAACTTGAACATACAGATGATGTTTACGGCTGGGAAGCGGCGATACGCGGAATGCGCAACCCGATGAATAGTTGGGATAAGAGTGA
>JAZRLU010000235.1:0-4798 GCA_045647045.1 Eubacteriales bacterium | reverse complement strand
GTTGGGAATACCAACTATCATAGCCTTAAGCGTTCTGCCGTGCATTCCGCGTGCGGCATAGCTGTCAAGCTTATCCTTCATAAGCTCGCGTATAGCGCCCTCAAGCGCCTTTATACCCGTGCCGTCCTGCGAGTCTATAAGCACCGCGCGTGAGCCCTTAGCCGCAAAATGCGCAACCCACCTGCGGCTTACCTCAGCATCCGCAACAGATGCCTTCGTAAGCACGGTAAGCTTGGGCTTTGAGCGTACAAGCCCCTCAATTTCGGGGTTTTTGGAGCTATAGGGGATGCGCGCATCCAAAAGCTCTATTATAAGATCCACCGATCCGAGGCATTCTGTGATCATACGCCTCGTTTTCGCCATATGACCGGGGAACCACTGTATAGGATTTATTGCCATAAAATATAAGTCACCTTCTGTTTATTCAACTATTCCAAACTCGCTTATGGGCAAGAAGCGCAATAGCACCTTGCCAAGCACACTGTCCATATCTATAGTACCTATCTCGCGCGAGTCTGTAGAAAGATTTCTGTGATCTCCCATAACGAAAAGCTCGCCCTCGGGTACAACAACGTCAACGTCGTATTGCGGGGTATAGAAATCTACGTATACGTAAGGCTCGTCAAGCAGCTCGCCGTTAACGTACACCTCACCTGTGTAGCGCACCACAACTCTGTCTCCCGGTAAGCCTATAACGCGTTTAACAATGGGCTTTTTTAGCATTGTGGTATAGTCCTCGCACACGATGATGTCACCGCGCTCGGGGGTATAGAAAAGGTTTGATATTATAAGATGCTCGTTTTCATAAAGCGTTTGCTCCATTGAAGAGCCCTCTACAATAGAGTGCCTGAATACAAACGTTGTTGCCAAAAGTACAGCAACAAGGCTGAAAATGAAAAGCTCTACAAAATCAAAAACACGGTCAACCATACGCACGCGTACGGTCTCGGCCTTTTCCTTTTTCTCTTCGCTTGCACCTTCCTCGGGCTCGTTTTCCTCGGTATCTATATCGGCAGGGGTAGCCTCGCCGTCACCGTCATCCTCTTCACCCGTGGCGGTATCATCACCGTCCGCCCCGTCCTCGGCTTCATTCTCTGCTGTAAAAACGGTATCCGTTTCGCTCGGCTCGGTATATCCCTCGGGGGCTTCAAGCTCGGCATCGGGCGGGGTTTCTATTATGATATCATCATCGGCGGGCTCGGTATGTGCAGCTTCCGCCACCTCGGCTGCGGTTTCCTCGCTTGCACCCAAGATCTGTGCTGTATCCGTATCGGCTTCTGCCTCTGCAATAGCGGCGCTCTCACTCTCGGCTGCCTCTGCGCTCTCGGCTACCGATGCCTGCTCTGCTGCCGTATTGAGCTCTGCCGCGGCTTGCGCCGCATCCAAGCTTGCCTCGGTGGGGGCACTGTCGGCATTCAAAATTTTATCTTCATTCATATTTTGACCTCACGTCATCATAAAACATACACATTATTATACCATATTATTTTAAAAATTACAAGAACGGAGCAAAAAATTAAATCATTTTTAAAAATGTTGGTATAAAAAAACATCTTTGCCAAGGGTTTTACATATTTTTTTGAAAAAATGCAATTTTTTTGAGAAAAGGTATTGATTTTTTTCGAAAAGTATGATATGATATCTACATCTGTGTCAAAGCGCGTAAGCGTTTTAAATCAGCATTTCAGAGCAGTCCTCTGCGTAGCTCCGCATGAATGCTCGTAGTATTAAGGAGGGCCATAAAATGGAAAAGATCCAGGCTTTTGTAAGTGAGCAGCTCAAAACTGATATTCCTCAGTTTGGCATTGGTGACGGTGTAAAGGTTTACATCCGTATCAAAGAGGGAGAGAAAACGAGAACCCAGCTCTTCGAGGGTACCGTTATTGCAAGACATGGTGGCGGAATTTCCGAGACCTTTACTGTAAGACGTGTTTCCTACGGTGTTGGTGTTGAGAAGACATTCCCTATTCATTCTCCCAACGTAGAGAAGATCGAGGTATTCCGCCGTGCGAAGGTTCGCCGTGCGAAGCTCTATTATCTTCGTTCCAGAGTTGGTAAAGCGGCTAAGGTTAAGGAAAAGCTTTAATTTTTCCCCCGTCGCAGTAAAAAACAACCGCTTTATTTGGCGGTTGTTTTTTCTTTTATTCGGTTGTTTTGGCTTATCCCATAACCTCGGAAAGCTTTTTGCCGCCGAGAATATGGAAGTGTATGTGCTTAACAGACTGGCATCCGTTCTCGCCAACGTTTGATACGATGCGGTAGCCACCGTCAAGTCCAAGCGTTGCAGCGATCTTGGGGATCGCCGTAAATATAGCGGCAACCTCGCCGCTGTTTTCAGCCGTGATGCAATCGGCGGAGGCGATGTGCTTTTTGGGCACTACAAGGCAATGAACGGGCGCCTGCGGATTTATATCGAGAAATGCGTAGCAGCTCTCATCCTCATAAACCTTCTTAGACGGAATATCGCCGTTGATAATAGCACAGAATATGCAATCCATAGTTTTTACCTTCCTTACGTGTTTTTTATAATTTTACCACATTACCGTAAAAATTTCAATAAGAAATCGAGAAAATAAATGCCATACAGTAATTTTGATCTTCCCGAATATCCCGTGCAGCACGATATGTGGGATGAAATAGCGGCATCAGGCAAGCCCATTGCGGTCTACGGCATGGGCAACGGTGCTGATAAGCTTTTTGCAAGGCTTGAAAAATACGGTGTAGCTCCGAGTGCGGTTTTTGCCTCGGATGGCTTTGTGCGCGGTCACAGCTACCGCGGCTACAAGGTTAAAAGCTTCTCCGAGGTAAGAGAGGAGCTTGGTAGCGATCTTACCGTTATAGTTTCCTTTGCCTCGGGCAGAAGTGAGGTAATAGACGTTATAAAGGATATATCGGAGCGTTATAACGTATATATTCCCGATATGCCCGTTGCAGGTGAGGACTATTTCGATAAGGATTTTTATAATTCAAATTATGAAAGCATAGCTACGGCATATTCCGCTCTTGCCGATACCGATTCTAAAAATGCCTTTGCCGCCCTTGTACGCTATAAGCTTACGGGCAGGGCAGAGTATCTCTTTGCGGCATATTCGGATACCTCCGATCTTTATTCTTTGTTACCGAGTGATATAAGTGTAGCCGTAGATGCAGGCGCATATAACGGCGATACCTGCCGCGAGCTTATATCCTACCGCCCAAAGGCAGAGCATATATATGCAATAGAGCCGGATGCGCGCAATTACAAAAAGCTTGTTAAATTTGTTGAAGGCGGCACGGTAAATACGAAAATAACGCCCATAAATGCCGCAGTGTGGTCCTGCGATACAAGCGGCAGCTTTACGGGTAGCGGCAACCGCAATTCCTCCGTCAGCTCCACCGCATCGTATGAAAACAGGCAAGAGGCGGTGCAGCTTATAACCGTTGATTCTGCGGTAAACGGCAGGGTAGACTATATAAAATACGACGTTGAGGGTGCAGAGCTTGAAGCCCTGATCGGCTCGCAGGGGGTAATACGTGCCTATCACCCCGCATTGCTCGTTTCGGCGTATCATAGAAGTGAGGATATATTCTCGCTTGTAAATTACCTGAAAAGTAATTACCCCGAGTATAAGCTTTTTATGCGCAGAACGCTTTGCTTCCCCGCGTGGGAAATTGCTATTATAGCGGTACTTGAAAAATAAACGTAAATGTGATATAATAACTTTGTAAAACGGATTTGGAAAGGTTTTTATAGATATATGAAAAGACCGGAGATACTTTCTCCTGCGGGAAACTTTGAAAAAATGAAGGCAGCGATCCTTTACGGTGCAGATGCGGTATATCTGTCCGGTAAGGTGTTCGGTATGCGTGCCGCTGCAGATAATTTTTCTATAGAAGAGCTTCGCGAGGCGGTTGAATATGCTCACGCGCGCGGCGTTAAGCTTTACCTTACGCTCAATACAATGCCGCGTGAATATCAGTATGCCGAGCTTGAAGAATATATAGCACAAATAGGCACGGTAGGTCTTGATGCGCTTATCATAGGCGATATCGGCGTGCTTATGCTTGTGCGCCGTATGCTCCCCGATATGGAGATCCATATTTCAACGCAGGCAAACGCTGTAAGCGCGGCAGATTGCCTTGCTTGGCATAGCCTTGGCGCAAAGCGCATTGTGCTTGCAAGAGAGCTTTCGCTTGATGAGATCAAGGAAATACGCCGCAATATACCCGATGAGATAGAGCTTGAATGCTTTATTCACGGCTCTATGTGCATATCCTACAGCGGCAGATGCCTGCTTTCAGGCCATATGGTGGGCAGGGATGCCAACCGCGGAATGTGCGCTCAGCCCTGCAGGTGGAATTACACCATCCGCGGCTATGAGATAACCGAGGAAAAGCGCCCCGATTGCACAATGCCCATAGAAGAGGTAAACGGTGAGACCTTTATTATGGCAAGCCGCGATACCTGCACAATAGAGCATATTCCCGAGCTTGTAGAGGCGGGGATAGACTCCTTTAAGATCGAGGGCAGAATGAAATCCGCATATTATACCGCCGTGGTTACCAATACCTATAAAATGGCGCTTGATTCTTATTTCAGCGGCAAGTACGAGTATGATCCGAGATGGTACCGCGAGCTTCTTTCCGTAAGCCACAGAACTTATAATACGGGATATTACTTCTCAAGCTCCTATACCGATGCAAATACCGTTGAGGATAACGGTTATATCAAGGAAAAGGCATATCTTGCCGTGGTTCTTGAGTATAATAAAGATACAGGGCTTGCGCTTATGTCGCAGCGCAATAAAATGAAGCTTGG
>JAZRLU010000234.1:0-6708 GCA_045647045.1 Eubacteriales bacterium | reverse complement strand
TAGGTCGTGTTGGCAAGCCCGTCCTCAGTCTCGCACAGCGCGTTTATAAAAAGCATACTGTGGCAGCGCACGGCGCACTCTGCCGCGGCGGCAAGTATACGGTCGGTGTAAAGCTCGTGGCATCTTATAAAGTCCTCATAGCTTTTTGCAAAGGCGGGCACGTCCGTTGCCTCGGGCAGCACGATAATATCGCAATCCGCATCAACCCTTGCAAGGGCTTCAAGCTCCCAGGCAAAAAGCGCCTCCGCATCCTCTATATTAGTAGAATATTTCGGTTGAATTACAGCTACTTTCATAGTCTTTCTCCTTAAAGAAGCTTGGGTATCTGATTTGCTCTGTCTACGGTAAAGTAAAGCGTGTGCGTATCGTCACCGCGGAAGCAGGGTATCTCGCCCCTCTCGCACTCGCGGTCGTATATCATATCCGCGCGCTCCGCACGTGTGTAGCGCACCTCAAGCTGAGAGCCGCGCGCAAACGTGTGGTTGTAAGTGGGCAGGGCTTCAAGCGCCGCGCCGCCGACAGTACCGCGTATGCTTGAAAGCACGCTCTCCCTATCGATAAGCGTACCGCGGTTGCGGCGCTCGCCTACCTTTGTAAGGGTTGCGGCAATATCGGGGCAAATAGTTTTCATTTCCGCGATGCACACGTCGTCTCCCGCCATAAAAATGGGTACGATACCGTGGTATGCGGCAATATACGTGTCAACAAAAAGCTCGCCTATCGGCTTGCCGTTAAGCTTAACGTACTGTATTCCCACAGAAGAGAAGGTGTGCGCAAGTATTCCCCTCGGCGTGCCCTCCATAGCGTGGTAGCCAAGGAAGATGATCGCGCTGAAATTATGCTCCTTTACAAAATCGTATCTGTATGCAGCCTTGTCGGGCACGATTTTAATGCATCTTTCGTCAACAAGTGAAAAATCTATATTGTTTCCGCCGCCGTGGTTATCCCAAACGGCAACCTTCGTTGCACCGCAGGTAAAAAGCGCATCCGCAACCGCGTTTATTTCAAGTGCCGCGCCCTCGCAAGCCTTGGCATAGTCTGCCGCGGCGGTAAGCGTTTTGTTTTCCTCGCCAAGCACTCCGTGTATTCCTTCAAGATCTACTGCTATTAAGTATTCCATAAGAAAATCTCCTATCAGTTTTTCGTAGGTTTTTTTGCGGATATAAGGAATCTGTGCGTTTTACCGCCAACGTATCCGCCCTCTTCAATAAGGCGCTGCGCGGTAAGCAGGCTGTCAAGATTTTTCTCAACGCTGAAGCCGCGGAATTCCCACTCAATGATCCTTGCAAACCAAACGAGTGCACCCGTGTCAAAAAATCTTATCGTTCTGTAGGTTTCCGCGCTGCGCGTTACCGTAAAGCCCACCTCTTCAAGCTTGTCTGCAAGGCTAAAGGCATAATGATCGGGGTAGTAAACGGGGGTATCCTTACCCATAATAAGCTCAATAAGCTCTCTGTCGTTATCCGATCCTACCTGCTCGGTAATAAAGTATCCGCCGGGCTTAAGAAGTCTGTAAAGCTCCTTCGGGTAAATGTCACCGTGTCTGTTGATTATAATATCAAAGCTTTCATCCGCAAAGGGGAGCGCATCTGCCGCACCCGCGCGGAAATCCACGCCAAGGGGCAAAAGCTTTCTTTTACAAAAATCAACGTTCGGCGCATAGTTTTCGCTTGCCGCCGTGTTGCGTACCGGGTGACCGAGCGAGAGCAAAAATTCGCCTCCGCCCGTATCAATATCAAGCAGCATCATATCATCCGAAAGATGCGCAAGTATCTCGTTTTTGTAGTTAAAGGGCAGGTTGGTGTCCTCGTAAAACCTTCCCTCAATGTGGGAAAAGTCCCAGCCCTCCATTTTAGCCTCGCGCTCCTCGCGCTGCCATTCCTCTTTAAGTGTAGCTATATTTTCTTCTGTAAAGGATTTCATTTCAAGATTCGCTTTCTTTTTGTTTCGTGGGTAGGTGGTTAAATTTCTATGCAAAGTCCGTCATATGCTACGGTAACGCCAAGCGGCTGCATAATTTTTTCGGTCTCGGCATGGCTTACGTGCAGTGAGGGTGCCATATGAGTAACGATCAGGCGCGTGTTGTCCGTTATCGCACCGATAGTGCGAAGGGAAGGCAGCATAAGCCTTATCATCGGTATGCTGTTATGCTCTCCCATACGGAAATCTCCGTTATAGTCACCGCTTGTGCAGTCAAGTATGCAGGCATCAAGCGCCGCATTCGTAAGATGCTTAAAGCTATCGTGCAGCATCCACGCGCCGTCTGTGCCGTAGTATATCTTCTTTCCGTTAACCGTCAGCAATATATGCTGCGGTGCAAAGCGCGGATCGTGATTTGCGGGCAAGCCGGTAACGGTTGTAGCTTCATCAACCTCATAGGTAACAAACGGCTTCATTCTCATAACGGTAACGCCGGGGATGGAAATTTCCTTTGCATCCTCTCTTACCCAAAGGCGCACTCCGCCGGCACCCTCTGCAACCTTTTCAATATTTGCCTCAATATAGTGATCGCGGTGCAGATGCGTGATAAATATATCCGTAATTTTACCAAGCTCACAGCCTGCAATACCAAGAGATTCGGGTGTATGTATGCCGCAATCAAGAAGGTATCTGCCGCCGTAAATTGCCGCAGATGAGCGGCGCGCATCCTTGTCGAACTTGTCCTTAAGATCGGTTTCTAATCTCGGGGAAAATTCGCAAGCAGACGTGCCAAGAAATAAAAGCTCGTTTTTCATATTGTCATATCCTTTCAAAAATGAGGAGCGCGCCATAAGCGGCTCTATTATATCCGTTTTAACCGTAAGGCTGCCGTAGCCCTTGCCAAGCGCGGTATCAGCCTTTCTTTCTCCGTGAAAATCGCTTCCGCCACTTTCAAGAAGGTGATGCTCCCTTGCTATCCTTTTGCAAAGCAGCTCTGTTTTTTCGTCATAGGTGGTGTAATAGGTCTCTATCGCATCAAGCCCCGCAGCACAAAGGCGCGGTATAATATCGCAAAGCGCCGCCTCGTTAAGCGTAAGCCCGGGGTGTGCAAGCACCGCCGTGCCGCCGATGCGCTTTACAAAGCTAACGGCATCGTAAACCGAAAGCCGCTTTGGCTCCTTGTAAATTCCGCCGCCCTTTTTCAGTAGGGTTGCAAAAGCCTCGTCCTTTGAGCCCACGTACCCTCGCTCGGCAAGCAGCATAGCCACGTGTGCACGATTAAACACTCCGCCGGGAACGCCTGCCGCAAGCTCGTCATAGCTAACCTCATATCCGCGCTCGCACAGGGCATTTATCATATCGCGGTTGCTTTGCCGCTTGTATTCAACAAATCTTGCAAGATATTCGCGCAGCTCGGCGCGTGCACCATCGGATAAAAAGAGGGCAACAAGGTGCAGCTCACCGTGCTCGGAGTCAACGGATATCTCGCAGCCGGGGATGCCGAGTATGCCGTATTCTTCAGCCGCACGTAAAAATTCATCCGCACCGTCCGTTGTGTTGTGATCCGTCAGGGCAACCGCATCAAGCCCTATTCGCACCGCCTCGCGCACTATTTCCGCAGGTGTCAGCGTGCCGTCCGAGTAGGTGGAATGGGTGTGCAGGTCGCAAAGTCCGCTTTTAATTTTTGTAAGGCTCATTTTTTCTCACGCAGCGCCGCGATCTCTTCTGCGATCCTCGCGGTTTTTTCATCACGCACGGCATCCTCTCCCTCGTATACGAACAATGCCATTCTCGGTCCGGTATCGTTCATAAGCGTGCGCTCGTCACGGTACCTAAAAAGAAGCATGCAGGCAACAAAGAGGTCGCCGGAGCAGCCCGAAAAATGCTGAATTGCCACAAGTGCAACTATTACGTACGCGGCAAGGCTCACGTGCCAGGCTATTATCATAAGAGGGATAAAAATGATGCTGAAGATCACAAAGGGTGCAAGCACCGCATAAAGTGCGCATCTTCTGTAGGTGTATATCTTAGGCACACCGCAATAAGCGCAGGTGAGGGAAAAGCCGTAGGTAAGCGGCTCACCCGTCATTTTCTTGTATACCGCTCCGTGCGTCAGCTCGTGCAGAACTATGTAAACAAGGAGGGCTATAAGTGCGATTATCATATGTATAAGGTTGATCTCTCCCGAAGGCATTCCCCAAAGGAAGGGAAGCACCATCGGTACGGCGCATAATATCATTATAAGCACCGAAAGCAGAAGCATTATTACCATAAATTTGCCGCGCGTTGCATCCATTACCACCGCAAGGCGGTAGCCCTCGGGCAGCTCGCGCTCAAAATTTTTGTTTTCCATTGTTTGCTCCTTCCGTTATAAAAATCGTTATCCGAAAACCTCTGCCGCCGCAACCGTGCGGATAAGCTCGGGATCTATTTTGTCTCTGCCGTAAGCATCAAGGAATCTCGCGGTATATTTGTCGGTCTTAAGGTTAAACCAAAGCGTCCACGTGCCCCAAAACAGGTCTATATGCCTGTCCCCAACACCGCCGTTACCCACGTCTATATATCCCGTGGGCTTCCAGTTGTCAAGCATCACGTTCGGCAGGCAAAAGTCGCCGTGTATCAAAACGTCGGATCGCAAGCCTGCCATACCGTCCTTCAGCGCGGCATATGCCTCATCGGCAGATCTGTAGCCGAAGCTGTCGGGAAATTGAGACGTGTCATAGTTTCCCGTGCGGTAGTTTTCAAGCACCGTTTTCAGATATTCCTCGGTTCTGTTTTTTATCGGGCAAAGCTCATAGGGGGTGGAGTGCAGCTCGCGCAGCCTCTCGCCAAGCAGGGCGGAAAGGCGCATCGGATCTTCAAGATAAGTGCGGTGCGTGCAATCCTCACCCATAACGCGCTCCGTAAGCATCCAGTCGTATCTGTCCGTCGTGTAGGAAAGCACCCTCGCGCCAAGCCCTATTAGGTTAAAGTAATGGGTAAGCTTTACCTCGCGCTCAAGCGTTTTGTGCGCTCCCCTTTTTAAAAAATATCCGCAGTCCGCATCTATAAAGTATACGCGTGCCTCGGGGGAGCAGGAGCTATCGTATATATCGGCTGCCTCAAAGCGCCTTCGGATATTCTCGGGCACCTCGGTGGGAAAGCCGTTCAGTCTTGTTCTTCTCATAATAAAGCCGTATCTCCTTACCAGGTTACCTTCGATCTGTCAGACCAATAGTCGTGCTCGGTTTTTATAAGATTTTTAAGATGTGCTATCTCGCTTTTCGGGCCGCCCACGGCTTCAAGAAATGCGATCTGCTTTTCCATGCATTTTCTTTCGGCATCCTTACCGGAGTGCGGCTCGCCCTTGCGGTACAGCCACACGTGATTTGCATCGTGCACAATGCAGGATGCATACCAGGTAAGCGAGGCATTCCAAGTGCGATTGCCAACGCCGAATCTTGCAGGCGCGTGCGAGGGGATAACTCCGCTTTGCTCACACTCGTATATCTCTCCAAGGTGCAAAACCGCAAAATCAAGGTATTCCGCAGGCATCAGCGCAAGCGCACGCTTGGTTTTTTCTATAAATTTCTCGCCGCCCGTAAGCTTTATTCCGTTAACGTATTCACAGCGGCTCTCTGCCGCACAGTTTTCAATATTCTTCATTTCGAAATCTCCGTTGCTGTTCTGTATCAAAGGCTTTTTTCGGTAAGTCGCAGGGATACCATAGCTTCCTCCGCAGCCCGAAGCTCCGCCGCCGTCATATCTGCACCGCTTTTCATAGCACGGTACACGCGTGCGCGCAATGAGTGCGCGAGGGTTATAAAATTATCCGTACGTGCGGTGTCCTCGTGCCGCGCTCTCTGTGTGCCGAGCACCGCCTGCGCACGGTCGAGCATAGCGGTAAGCTCGTCAAAGAGCATCTTTTCGTCATTTTTACTCATATCATTTCTCCCTCGCGGCGTTTATAAAGTCCTCAAATAGCAAAGGCGCAAATTCGTCCGTATCGTAAATCAGCTCGGGGTGCCATTGATAGCCGCGTATATAATGGCTGTCCGTTCCGTATACCGCCTCAATAATTCCGTCGTCAGCCCTCGCCATAACGGCAAGTCCTGCGGCAAGCTCGCGTATTGCCTGGTGGTGGAAGCTGTTTACCTGCACTCGCTCTTCTCCCAAAAGGGCATCAAGCGGCGTGCCTCCAACTACCGTAACGTAGTGCGAGTGCTCATATCTGCCTTCCGTCTGTCTGTGCATAATATTTGTGTCAAGCTCGGTGGGTATATCCTGATAAAGCGTGCCGCCAAGGGCAACGTTCATCAGCTGAATACCGCGGCATATCGCAAGCACTGGGCGCCCAAGCTCCAGCGCTGCGGCAAATGCCGCCATTTCAAGCTCGTCACGCAGGGGATTTACCCTGCCGCAGGTCTCGCGCATTGCCTCACCGTAAAGGTCGGGATTAACGTCACCGCCTCCGGTCAGCAAAATTCCGTCGCACGCCGCTACCGCCTCGAAAAACCGTTCTCGCAACGCTCGAATTTTACAATTCCGACACCCTCCTTGAAATATGCCGTATACACCGAGGATTCATAATCGGTCGAGATCTCGGTCGTCCATTTTTGGCAATTTTCAAACACGCCTGCAGGCGTTTTCAATCTGACGTTATCTTCTGCAAAAAGCAGGGTCGCGCCGTCGGTTGCAGTATATTTTTCACCTGCCGAAAGGGTGGTGTCAAACATTTTTCCGTCGCATCTTGATGCGTTTGTCAGAATATCGCACACCATCGTGTCGGCGGAATTAAGATATCCTTCG
>JAZRLU010000233.1:0-5563 GCA_045647045.1 Eubacteriales bacterium | reverse complement strand
TCTTCCTAAGACCGCTTGGCCTCCGACTTCACGCTGGTATCAAAGCAAATTGAAGTATATACCAATAATAACCAAAAAATAAAAGAGCTTAAAGAGCAACAAATATATGGCAGAGTTTATAAGTGGTGGCTATATTTTGGAGGAAGCGAGGGATGAGAATGAAATCACAGGAAGCAATAGACTTTTTAAATAAAATGGTGGTAGGTGAAAACAATGATAGAGCTTGAATGCACAGATGTATACGGCTGGGAAGCGGCGATACGCGGAATGCGCAACCCGATGAATAGTTGGGATAAGAGTGATAGCGAATGGGAATTTGTCGAAGACCCAAGTATTATAAATCCAAACGATGAGGTTAAGTTTGTTATCGGCAAGAATGACCTTGAACTTATGAAAAAGCTTGCCGCCGCAGGTAGTGTACACGCTAAGTACCGCAGAATGATAATCGTAACGGTGGATATAACTGCTCCGCTTTACTGGTGGAAAGAGTTTGATACCTACAAGGTAGGTACTGTCGCGAATAGCTGTTCAACGATGCACAAGATACACGCTAAAGAGTTTACGCGAGAGGATTTTAGTCACGAACGTTTATTTGGAGATAATAAGGGCGTACTTGACTATGCGATCCATATGCTTAACTATAACCGCAAGATTTATCTTGAGACAAAGGATAAGTTGTATTGGCACCAGATGATTCAAATCTTGCCGTCATCATACAATCAGAGGCGCACGGTGCTTTTAAACTATGAGGTGCTTTCCGGCATTTACAGAGATCGCAAAGAGCACAAGCTTTACGAGTGGCGTGAACTTTGCAGATGGATCGAGGAGCTGCCGTACAGCGAGATTATCACATTAAAAAAGGAGAATAAATCAAATGAATGAAAAAAAGATAAAAGCAAAGAGCAATACCGATGCCGTTAATCACCCATCGCATTACTGTGACGGCGGCATTGAAACGATAGACTATATCCGTGCAAAAATGAGTCGCGAGGAGTTTATCGGATATTGCAAGGGCAATGCGCTCAAGTACATATCAAGAGCCGGTAAAAAGGCAGATAACGGCATTAAACAAGATTTGAGCAAGGCTATCACTTACCTTAAATGGGCAGAGGAGGTAGCAGAGTGAAAAAGCGCACTAAATTAATACCAAGAGAAGACAATGGCACGTATTGCCCTGATTGCAAACATTTTGATATGTGTGATTGGGGCAAGATACACGCCACGGCATTATCAATTTATCCCTGTAGGGATTTTGAAAATAATAAAAAAGAAAAAGGAGACAACAAAAATGACAAAGAACAAAATTGAGTACAAAGGTTATTCCATCGAGGGAGAGGGAAAAAAGGGAAAATGCGGATATGCATATCGCATTGCTGATGGCAACGAGACCAAAGCCGTCAACGTATTCCCCAACGAACTTACTGACGAGGAGGCAGAGAATGTTCTTAAAAACTTTTTTAACCGCCTCAACGCGAAGATAATACTTACCGTTAACCACAAAGGTGTAACCTTGACTCAAGATGAGAATCTTTACACTAACATATCGGGCGTTAAAGAGGATGAATGCGAGACAGGTATGGATGGATATCTTGACAAAGCACTTACCGAGGACGAAGCCAAGAAGACCATCGAGGCATTCCTCAAAGCGTATGAGGACAGAAAGAAGGCTATGGAGAGTGCCAAGTAAATTTAACAAATATCACAACAAGAAAGTCTGCCTTGACGGTATAGAGTTTGACTCTCGCAAAGAGGCGCAGAGGTATGCGGAGCTTATGCTCCTCCTCTGTGCCGGAGAGATCAAAGACCTTGAAATGCAGAAGAAGATCGAGCTTATACCATCACAGTACGTTGATGATCCTACATCAAAGAAGGGTAAGCGATGCGTAGAGCTGGGCGTAACCTACGTTGCAGACTTTGTATACACCGACACCAAGACGGGCAAGATTGTTGTAGAGGACACCAAAGGCTTTAAGACTAAGGATTATGTCATTAAACGCAAAATAGCTCGTTATCTACACGGCATTGACATAAAGGAGGTGTAAAGGATGAACAAAGTAATACTTATCGGACGGCTTACAGCTGCCCCCGAACTCAAGACCACCCAATCAGGCAAGAGCGTTACCGAGGTTAGTATAGCGGTAGACCGCAGATATGCCCCAGAAGGCTCACAGAAGGCAGATTTCGTGTTTTTATCAGTTTGGAACACAAGTGCCGAGGCTTTATGTAAATATGGCTACAAAGGCTTAAAAATAGCCGTAGAAGGCGAACTGCGAATTGACTCTTACCAAGACCAAAGCGGCGCAAAGAGATACAAGACGTATATCTTGGTTAATCAGTGGGAATTCTGCGAGAGCAAACAGCAGAACGCAGCTCCGGCTACGGATTACACAGCAGACGTTGTGCCTATTGAGGCGGGCAATGAAGAACTGCCGTTTTAATTGAAAATAATTAAAAAATTCTCCCTAGGGATGGGGAGAATTTTTTTTTGCAATTTTATACAATGCTCACAAGGAGGCGAGTTTGTGGATAAAAAACCAAAAGAAAAACGCCCAATGACGATGGATATCGATTGGAAGACGATATCATCAGAGTACATAACCTCAAATACAAACATCAACACAGCCGCGCTTGCGGCTAAATATAATCTGCCCGTTACAACGGTGGAAAAACGCTGTGCAAAGGACGGATGGGTGAGCAAGAGAAAGGCTTACCGAGACCGTGTGGTCAAGAGAGCTATTAAAAAGACCGAGGATAAAGAGGTCAACAAGATGGCACATTTGATGTCTGCGGCAGACCTTATGGGCAGACACATTGACCGAATATTGAAGGACACAAAGCAATTCAACAAACGCATTATAGAGCGACCCGATGGCGAGCTTGTTGAAAAGGAATTCACCAAAGCAGATACCAAAGCACTACGCGACTTGACCGCCTCAATTAAGGATTTAACGGCGGTAATGCAAGCTTTGTATCCCAAGGATGATAACGAGACAAAGACCGATAGCGGCGGCGTAATAGTGCTTGCTGATGTGGATGCGCCGAGCATTGAGGCGGTGGATGATGACGAAGAATAACGTTGTTTGGAAGCCACAGCCAAAGCAAGCGGCATTTATGCGCAGACCCGAATTTGAGGCTCTGTACGGCGGCGCGGCTGGCGGCGGCAAATCTGATGCGCTTCTAGCTGAAGCGTTAAGGCAAGTGCATATACCGAACTACAGAGGCATCATACTTCGAAAGACCTTTCCGCAGTTAGAAGCTCTTATAGACCGCTCTCGCATACTGTACAGCCAAGCATTCCCCTCTGCCCGATATAACGGCACAGCGCACGTTTGGAAATTCCCTTCAGGAGCGCAGATATTCTTTGGGTCAATGCAGAGAACGGCAGACCGTATCAATTACCAAGGTAAAGCCTACGATTTTGTTGCCTTTGACGAGCTTACCCACTTTACTTGGGACGAATACTCATACCTTTTCTCCCGATGCAGACCTACGGGACCGGGTACACGCTGTTATGTGCGCTGTACCACAAACCCCGGCGGAGTCGGTCACGGCTGGGTAAAAGATAGATTTATCACCGCCGCTCCCCCACTGACCACGATTTGGGGCGAGACCATTATCCCCGATGGCAAGGGCGGCACAACGATTATGAAGCGCGACCGCGTATTTGTGCCGTCAACGGTCTACGATAACCAAGAGCTCCTTAACAATGACCCGACATACCTTGCAAACCTTGCAATGCTCCCCGAAGCAGAGCGTAATGCGCTGTTGCTTGGCTCTTGGGACAGCTTTGACGGACAGGTATTTACCGAGTGGCGCAACGATCCTGCGCAGTATGACAAGCGCACGTGGACTCACGTTGTAGACCCCTTCCCCATCCCCAAGTATTGGGGCGTTATGCGGTGCTTCGACTACGGCTACAGCAGACCCTTTGCTTGCTATTGGATAGCCTATGACCAAGACGGGCGTATGTACGCTATCAGAGAGTATTACGGATGCGATGGCACACCCAACCGAGGCATATATAAAAACCCCGAAGAGATAGCCGCAGAAATAAAGCGCATTGAATCGGAAGACCCCAACCTTAAAGGGCGCAAGATATGGGGCGTAGCAGACCCCGCAATACACGCCAACAGCGGCGGCGTATCCGTAGCAGATGCTATGGCGGCACATCCTAACTACATCTTTTGGGACAAGGGTGACCATACAAGGCTTGCGGGCAAGATGCAATGGCATTACCGCCTAGCCTTTGATAACGAAGGATACCCGATGTTTCAGTGCTTTAAGACTTGTAAACATCTGATCCGCACTATTCCCTCCCTCGTTTACTCCGAGAGTGATGTGGAGGACATTGACACAGACGGTGAGGATCACATCTACGATGCTATCCGCTACGCCTTTATGGAGCGTCCTATAGCACCCAGACAGCATACTAAACCCACGATAGACCCGAATAACCCCTTTGCGGACATTCCCAAGGGCAAAAATCATAACTATTACAAGATTTAGGAGGTAAAAATGGAGAATTTAACGCAGAATACCGCCTCAATACCCGAAGCAGAACAGATGCAAGAGGTGGCGGTAGAGCCTACTGCGCGTAAGGTAATAGGTCAAGCGCAGATACAAGAGGCTATGGAGGTACTAAAAAAGTACAAAGATGGCAAGAAAAGCCTTGATGACCGCATCGTTGAGAACAACGAATGGTACAGAATGCGCCATTGGAAGCAGATATCAAGAGGCTCGGAAGAGGGAACGCCCGAGCCATCCTCGGCTTACTTGTTTAATAGCCTTGCAAACAAACACGCTGATGCTATGGATAACTATCCTGAACCCAACATTCTGCCCAACGAGCCCAACGATGAGCAGGAGGCACAGAAGCTGTCCAAGATCATACCCGTAGTGCTTGAGCAGAACGATTTTGAGGCGGCATACAACAAGATGTGGTGGTCAAAACTCGAATCGGGAACAGGCGCTTACGGTGTTTTTTGGGACTCGCGCAAGCTGAACGGACTCGGTGACATAGATATCACCAACGTGGACATACTCAACCTCTTTTGGGAGCCGGGCATTACCGATCTGCAGAAGAGCCGCAACCTTTTCTGCGTAGAGCTTGTGGATAATGACCTTCTTGAAAAAGCCTATCCGCAGTTATACGGCAAGCTCGGCGGCGAGACCTTTGACGTATCAAGGTATATCTACGATGACACCGTAGACACAAGCGATAAAACCTACGTTGTAGATTGGTACTACAAGGTAACAAACCAAAGCGGCAAAAAGGTGCTTCACTATTGTAAATTCGTCAATGACGAACTGCTTTACGCGTCTGAGAATGACCCCGCATTGCAGGAGCGCGGCTTCTATGACCACGGCAAATATCCCTTTGTGCTTGATGTGCTCTTCCCCGAAAAAGGTACTCCGTTTGGATTTGGTTACGTGGACATTATGCGAGATGCACAGACATATATTGACAAGATTGGTCAGGCATTTATGGAGAATGCGCCCTCCTCTGCTACACCCCGTTACTTTGTCCGTGATGACGGTAGCATCAACGAAGAGGAATTCCGCG
>JAZRLU010000232.1:0-4124 GCA_045647045.1 Eubacteriales bacterium | reverse complement strand
ACTACCCTTTCGGGCGGTGAGGCACAGAGAGTTAAGCTTGCAACGGAGCTTGCAAAGCGCTCAACGGGTAAAACGGTCTATATTCTTGACGAAGTCGGAGGCCAAGCGGTCTTAGGAAGACAATTAGGGGCTACAACTCCTTGGCTCACAGAACGACATGGCTACGATCCGACTTACTACCCTTTCGGGCGGTGAGGCACAGAGAGTTAAGCTTGCAACGGAGCTTGCAAAGCGCTCAACGGGTAAAACGGTCTATATTCTTGACGAGCCCACCACGGGACTTCATACAGAGGACGTATCAAAGCTTATCGCCATACTTCAGCGCCTTGCAGACGGCGGTAATACGGTAATAACTATCGAGCACAATCTTGACCTCATAAAAACTGCAGATTATATTATCGATCTCGGCCCCGAGGGGGGAGACGGTGGCGGTACCGTTGTTGTAGCAGGCACGCCCGAAGAGGTTGCTGCTTGCCCCGAATCCTATACCGGCGCATTCCTTAAGTCAAAATTAAGCATTGAGTGAGGGTAAGTATGTATTACAGCGGAATTAAAAAAAGCGATATTGCCAACGGTGAGGGTATACGAACCTCTCTGTTTGTCAGCGGATGCCGTAACAAATGCAAAAACTGCTTTAACCCCGAAACGTGGAGCTTTACCTACGGTGCACCCTTTGACCGTGAGGTGGCAGAGGATATCCTTTCAACCTTTAATTCGCCCTTTATTTCGGGGCTTACCGTTCTTGGCGGTGAGCCTATGGAGCCGGAGAATCAAAGGGATCTGTTACCCTTCCTTGAAGAGTTCAAGCAAAAATATCCGAGCAAAACGCTTTGGCTGTATACGGGTAACACCTACGAGGAGCTTACGGCAGGCGTGGGTAATCATTTCAAGTGCACAGAGTACACCGCACGTATACTTGATCTTGTGGATATACTTGTAGACGGAAGATTTGAGGAAGAAAATAAAAGTATAGGCTTACGTTTTCGCGGCTCATCAAACCAGCGCGTTATCGATATGAATCAAACGCGCACAACGGGAAGCATAGTTATCTGGGACGGTTGCCGTTTCGATAAGCACTATTCGGAAAGCACAAATTAGTTTATATCATCCATAAAAAATTCACCCCGGGTACTGTTGAAGCATAAGTTCCGGGGTGATATAATAATAATACATTCGGGGCGCCGCCTCGGGAAAGAAGGAACAAATGACTGATGTAAAGGTAAAAAAGCTTAACGCTCTTGCGCGTATACCCACTTATGGAACAGAGTATTCTGCAGGCGCAGATCTCTATGCCGCGACAGATGCACCCGTGGAGATAGCTCCACATACTACCGTGCTTGTGGGCACGGGTATTGCGATGGAGATACCTGAGGGATATTGCGGTCTTATTTTCGCAAGGAGCGGACTTTCCGTTAAGCGCGGACTTGCTCCTGCAAACAAGGTCGGCGTTATAGATGCCGATTACAGGGGAGAGATCAAGGTAGCTCTCCATAATCATACCGAGCTTCCCGTAACCGTTGATGCGGGTGAGCGTATAGCACAGATATCCATAGTCCCCTTCTTAAAGGCGGCATTTTGTGAAAGTGAAGAGCTTTCCGATACAGTTCGCGGAGAGGGCGGATTCGGTTCAACGGGAAGAAAATAACTTTCAGAGGAATATTTTATGAAAAGGCTTATCGTAATTCTTGTTTTTCTTATCTCGGCACTTTCTCTTGTTGCGTGTGACGTATCGTCCCTTATAAACGGCAATACCGATACAGATGCCGTACAGCAGGAAATATACAGACTCGCGCTTGATTCGGGTTATACGGGCACGTATGAGGAATGGCTTGAATCCGTAAAGGGCGAGCGCGGCGAGGACGGTAAAAGCATTCAGCTTTCCGTTATCAGCGGCAGCCTTGCCTACAGATATGAGGGCGAAGCCGATTGGATAGAGCTTATAACTCTTACCGACCTTGCAGGCGAGGCGCAAACCGCCTTCAGAGTAAGCGGCGGCAACATTGAGTATTCAAACGGGGAGTCGTGGCAAGCTCTTATCTCTCTTTCCGAGCTTTGCGGACGGGACGGCAAGGACGGTGTTGACGGCAAGGACGGTGCTGACGGTGCCAACGGCAAGGATGGCAGAGAGCCTATGTTCACAGTAGCGGAAAATTATATCTGCTACCGCTATTCCGCAGACGAGAGCTGGCAGCAGCTTCTCCCCCTTACCGCACTTACGGGTGCTCCCGGTAAGGATGGTGCTGACGGAAAAGACGGCGAGAACGGCACTAACGGTAAGGACGGCAGAGATCCTGTATTCTCCGTTGTAGGTGATTACATATCTTACCGCTATTCCGAAAGCGAGCCTTGGCAGCAGCTTGTAGAGCTCGCATCCCTTGCCGGCAAGGATGGTAAGGATGGTACTGACGGTAAGGACGGCAAGGATGGCAGAGATCCCGTTTTCAGAGTATCCGACGGTAAGCTTCAGTGGCAGTATTCGGGTGAGAGCACGTGGACGGATCTTTTCGATCTCGGAGAGCTTAATACCGATAAGCCTGCAGTCGAGCGCGAGGATTATGACTTTGGCGAGTTCGTTGCCGATACAGAGCCCGTGCTTGTTGAGGCACTCACCGTAAACGGCAAGCGTATACTTAAATATAAGGTTGGAACGATGTATTACGTTCCCATCTCCTACGGATTTATCCAGCAGCTTAACGAAGGCGGTAGCATCACCCTTTCGTATGCACTCTCCGAAACCACGGAAACAAGCATAGAGAAGGGTATAACAAGAGCAAATTCCATGTCAGCTGAAATCGGTGTTTCGGGCAGCTTCTTCAAGGAAATAGAGGCTGAGATGGAGATTGGTGCAACCGTTAGCGTTGAGCATATGTATAACTTCATAAAGACTACAAGCAATATGGAGCAGTACAGCGGAATGTTTACTGTTAACGCAGATTCTTCAAATGCAGGCAAGTATTACAGAGTAGCTCTTGTTACCAACGTAGACTATTTCGTATACTACGAGTGCGATTACAAGACTCCTGATAAGGTAGTATACAGTATCAGCCCCGAGTGCCGCACTACGGGCGGTGATTATCAGTTTATCGCAAAGCTTCAAAGCTCGGATACGTCTGATTTTGACGATACGTTTGATCCTATCCCCGAGACTGATATCACGATATCCGATGAAAGACTTATCTCTGACGGAATCTTTGACGTGAAAAGACCTCTTGAATACGTAGGCACGTATACAGATAGTGATGTGATCGAGCTTGACGGATTTGATATGGAGGAGTTCGGATTTGAGCTTTACAGTGAGGTTCAGATCTTTGAGCAGCTTTTCGGTTGTACAAAGGCAGAGCTAGATGCAAGAAATATTCCTATGAATATGACTCTTGATTACAGCTTTGTTTATAACAAGGTACGTAATCAGTCCTGCGATCTTCGCATACTTGTAACGGGCGGTAAATTAAAGACCTACGATCCTACCTTTACACTTAACGAGCTGATCGCGCATATGGATAAACAGTTAGGAATATTTGCAGACGTTGTATATACCGCTCCTATGGGTAACAGAAATACGGACGTTACCGCACTCGTTGAAGGTATATCCATTCCTATGAGCGAGGTAGGCGAGGAGTTCTACGTTTATATCCTTAACCTTTCCGATTCCGAAATGCAGATCAAGGATCACGTATACAACTACAAAATAACGGTAGACAGCGAAAAGCTTGAAGCGGCGTTCATTACGTCGCTTGCCGGCACTACCACCGCATATGCAGGTAAGAGCATCAACAAGAAAGTTAATCTTAAGATGTCAAATACACCTGATCTTACAATAGAGGAATATATCAATTTCGGCATCACTAAGCTTGAGGTAACGCTTACTTACACCTGCACCAAGCGCGGCGGTGTGCTTCCCGCGTTCGCGGTACTTAACGGTAAAGGTGAGAATATAGCCGAGCCCGATTTGCACTATCACAATATAGAATTTATCACTACCGTTAAAAATTCAGCCGTAAGCTCCGAGGTTACCACAACCTTCGTAATAGATCTTGAGGATATTGAATCCTTAAGCTTCATGCTTGATTGGCTTGCGCTTGAAACCCCTGCAAATAAAGTCGGAGGCCAAGCGGTCTTAGGAA
>JAZRLU010000231.1:0-4123 GCA_045647045.1 Eubacteriales bacterium | reverse complement strand
CCGTACTGTTATCGATATCGTAGTAGACGAGCTTGATATTTTTAACGGCAGCCTCACTCATAGCACGGCTTACGGCATCAGACGTGGCATATTGCATATCGCCGTATACGTAACGGTTGCCGTAATACGTAACCTTGCGCTCCTCAAAGGACATTGCCGCATCGTATGCCTTATAGTATTCGTTTATATTGAAGCACAGATACTCGCCGCTCTCGTTATCCCTTACCTCATACCATTTGGTGATAAAGTTGTTAAATCTGTTTCCCGAAAGCACGTTAAGGTTGTGCGAGGGACAAGTATCGGGAACAAGCATTACCGCCATATACTGTGTCTCTTTTCCGGATGCGGTAGACACGGAAAACGTGTATGCGCCGGGCTCTGTTATAACCGTATCCTTCTCATATCTTACGGCTTCGCCACCGTTATAGCTGTAGTATGCAACAACGTCTGCCATATTGGTAAGCCAATCTACGGAAAAATAGCTTTCTGCTTGATATATACCCTCTCCAAGCACGGCGGTAAGATTTTTAGCGCGAAGGAATATATGATCGTAATTTTGCGAGTGCACACGGAACGTAAATTTTTCGCTCAAAAATCCTGCACCGTATACGCATACCGAGTACGTTCCGGGCTTGCTTATTACGTATCCGTTTCCTGCATTAACGCCGTTTACCGTTACTACAACGTCCTTGCGATCGGCAAAATCAAGCTTCACCGCATCATAGTAAAAGCCCGAATCCTTTACGTGATACTCACCGCTCTCGTCGGTAACGAAGATAGAGGTTCTGACCGGTACTGTATACTGTGCAACGTATTTCTGCGTAACTCCGTTATACGATGCTTCAAAGAAAATATTAACGTGATAATCGCCGTCCTCCGTAAGGGCTATCGGCTGCATTCCGAACGTGCTGCTTTGTATGCCGATCCATTTATAGATTCGCATGCTTCCGTCGGCATTGGTTTTGGTTACAACGATAGCTCCGTAACCGATATCGGTATGCAGATCGTAATCCTTGCTCTTTCCAACCCATGCGCCCGATATTTTTTCGTCATCACAATAACCGATCTTTGCACCCGAGGCGGTCGTAAGCGCGGAATTGTATTTAAAATCAAGCGAAACTACCGCAAAATTTGAATACACCTGCGCACCGTTTATTGTATGTATACCGCCGTGCGAATCCGCGGTAAGGCTGCAATATTCCGAAATATCAAATGCGTTATTCAGGATGCCGGAGCCGAAATTAGACCGTGCGCTGTATGAATACAGGCTTGAAGTTATTATACTGTTATCCGACTCTGCTGCGGCGGTACCCGTATCGGCATTTACCGCTATCGCACTTAACATAACGGTTGCAAGAATGAAAACAAGTAATATAATTTTCTTCATAAAATTCCCCATCAGCTTTCCGCTTTACGTAATTGATTCATACGGCACACGGTCGCTGAATACCCAATATATCTCTTTTGCCGCATCCGACGTGACAGAGCAGGTGTTTTCCAAAAGAAACACCATTTTTTCCGCTCCCGCATCGCCTGCCGGAACCGACATATGCAGCTCTGCAGCTCCGTTATTGATCTTAAGCTCCATAAGGATGCCGTTATATCCGACCTGCGAAAGATCTATAACGTATCCCGTTATCGCAGAAAACATATACAAGCTGTAACCGTCTGCGTTTTTAACCGCTACCGTAGAAATAAGCAGCGAATCGCGGACCGACGTAATATATCCCCACACGTATTTTTGAAGCATATCACTATCGGTAAAGGCATCCCAGCTCATTAAAAGCATATTATAGTCTGTGATAAGGCACAGCGTTTGTTCACCTTCCATTGTAAGAGATGACAGGGTGTTTGCAATATTGCCGATATCCATATCACAAGGGATGTAAATGCTGCCCCACTCGTGCGTTATTTCGGAGCAATCAATAGCATTTTTTGTTTTTGGAATAACGGGGATAAGAGGGCTTTGCGGATTACCGCCCGCAAGCGATACCCAAGCATCAAAGGCTGCGGAAAACCACCCGGTTGCCGCATCTGTAGCCTCATAGTCTATCGGAAGATACTTCATACTATCAGCCTTATAATCAAACTGTAGCATATAAACGCACCAGTTGAAATAATCGCTTACGTATGCGGAATAACGCTCGTCATCCGACGTGGGATATATCATTATTTTTTCGTTCACTATACGGTATCTTAAATTTGACACGCTATCCTCTGTAAGGCTACCGAAATCCCAATCGTTATACTGATATCGGTTTCCGTTTTCGGGGTCGCGCTTCACCTTATCAAAATAGGTTACGGAATGTATGAATGAAAGATACGCTCTGCCCATATCGAAATAGCGCTCTCCCATTTTGGTATAGACCCTTACGTGGCTTTCATCAACAAATTCAACCACCATATCTGACACCGTGCCAATATCGCTTAACATAATATTAGCAGGTGCACTAAAGCTCCATACACGCCCGATAAGCCGATCTCTGTAATCCTCGCACCACTCGGCATACAGAGTTATCTCACCCGTTCTGCCCCTTGGTACTCTTTCAACAAGATTGCCGCCTTCATCACGCCAGCCAACAAAGCAATGCCCATTGCGCACCGCAAAATCTGGGAGTATCGCATCAGCCTCTCTTGTATCAAAGCTACAGATATACTCGCTATCCCCAAAGCTGCCGCCGTTTAAAACGTAATTGACGTAAAGTGCGGCATCAAAGCAAGCAACTATATTCAACTTACCGTTAACTACGTAATCCTTGTAAGCATCTCGGCTTACGTCTATAAGCGCACTTCGATCACGGGATATACACATCCTTTTTTCGCCCGCAACAAGATACCAGCCGTCAAAAATATATCTTTCATCCACGTCTGTGGAAATCTCGATGTTCTTATAAGATTTGTATTTATAGTAGACCCTGCAAGCATCAACCTCCGTGCTTACCGCAGCAACGGGTATACCGTCCGTATATGCTCCGCCAATTTGCCCGTCAACTATAATACCGTCACCGTTATACGAGCACGATAGCAAGGAAAGCAGCGTTATCGCAAGAAACGCCGTAATGATAAATCCCCTTATTTTATTCATATCAGTTACCTCTTTGCTCATTTTTAGCACGCAGCAAAGCTTAGCTCTATTGCTTTGCCAATATACACCATAAATTATAGCATATCTAAAAGATTAAATCAAGGAGAATATGAGGCTTTTGATATCGATTTCTTTAATAGATAAAGCAAAGCTCACCTTCAAAGAAAAAACGGAGCAACCGTTTTTTCGGTTGCTCCGCTGTAAGGATTACTGTTTTATGATGCTCTTTATCAGAGCGCGTTGCCGTCCTTATCAAAGAGGGGGAGCTTTTCGAGGAAGATGATATCGTCTCTGTCGGCAGCTTCGCCTTCGGCAAGGATAGTCATTTTACCTACCACCGTGCCGCCTGCCTTGGCAACGAGATTTTCAAGCGAGATAAGAGAGCCGCCCGTGCTGATAACGTCGTCTACGATAAGCACGCGCTTGCCCTTAATGTACTCGGCATCGTCACCGTCGATATAAAGCACCTGCTTTGCGGCGGTGGTTATGGACTGCGTTTCGCAAGCGAGAACGTCCTTCATATAAAGCTTAACCGACTTGCGCGCAAGCACGTAGCGGTTTTCGCCCATAATGCGAGACATCGCGTGGATAAGCGGAATGCCCTTGGACTCTGCGGTAAGCATAACGTCATGCTCGGGTGCAAGCTTGTACAGCTCCTTTGCGCAATGCTCGGTAAGCTCTACGTCGCCAAAAAGGATAAATGCGGCGATATCGAGCTTATCGCTTACAGGGAATTTTTCTAGCTTGCGGTCAAGACCCGCAATTTTCATACTGTAATATTCAGACATTTATATCATCCCTTCTATATTATTTTATACCAAAGTTTTCAATAATATAATCCATATCCTTATCGCCTCTACCCGAAAGGTTGATAAGAATCGAACCGTGTTTCATAGTTTTTGCAAGGCGAATAGCGTGGGCTACTGCGTGAGAGCTTTCAATAGCGGGAATAATACCCTCAAGACGAGCTAATTTAAAGAACGCATCAACTGCTTCTTCATCATCAACAACATCATATTTAACGCGACCTAAATCACG